>JACSRU010000104.1 GCA_014879575.1 Chthoniobacterales bacterium
TACCCCAGCCCTTCGGACTGGGCTATTGAATCATGCGCCTTTGGCGCAGGGCATCTCGTTTTTGCACTTGTTGGAGAGGCGCCCCCTGCGGGGTTCTCCGCTGTCGCAGCCTTGACGGAGTTTGACCGGGAAGATAGGTTCTGGGGTGTTCAACCGACCGTTGTGGTGCGGGAGATGGTCGCGTTGCGCAGAATGTTATGAACGAAATCTGGATCAAAGGTTTGAAGGTTCGCTCGCAGGTGGGAGTTCTGCCGGAAGAGCGGGAGCAGGGACAGGACTTGGATGTGGATCTCTGCATCCAGCCGCCGGCACCGTTTGCCTACATGAACGACGACATCATGCGCACGATTGATTATGCGGCGGTTTCCCGCAGGGTCCAGGCATTGGCCGGAGAGAGCCCCCGTCACCTCATCGAGACGCTCGCCGCCGACATCGCAAGGCTCCTCGTGGATGAATTCCATGCGGTGGCCGTGACGGTCGAGGTTCGGAAATTTGTCCTGCCAGACACCGTTTGTGTTGCGGCGAGGTGTCGTCTGGAACGCTGAGCGCGCGGGATCAGGAGGCGGCACCGTCCCCGTAGTGGGAGGCGATCCAATTTTGGTAGGAGCCGTCCATGACCGCTTTCCACCAGGTCTCGTTCTCCAGATACCAGCGGACGGTTTTCTTCAAACCGGAGGCGAGGGATTCCTTCGGTTCGTAGCCCAGCTCGCGCCGGGCTTTTTCCGCATTGATCGCATACCGCCGATCGTGGCCCGGTCGGTCGGTGACATGGGTGACAAGCCCGAAGGGATCGCGTCCGTCGGCGGCCGGACACGCCGGAAACCGCCTGGCGAGATCCGGGTGCGCGGCGAATTCCTCCACGATCAGCGTGCAAAGCGTGCGGATGATTTCCTTGTTTGGGCGCTCGTTGTTTCCTCCGATATTATAGACCTCGCCGGGTGTCCCGTGGCGGATGGCTCCTTCGATTCCCCGGCAGTGATCGGTCACGTAGAGCCAGTCGCGGACATTCATTCCGTCCCCATAGACCGGGAGCGGGCGCCCGTGCAGGATGTTCACGAGCATCAGGGGGATCAATTTTTCCGGAAAATGGTAGGGGCCGTAGTTGTTCGAGCAGTTCGTGATCGTGACCGGCAGGCCATAGGTATGATGCCAGGCGCGGACAAGGTGGTCGCTGGCCGCCTTGCTGGCCGCGTAGGGGGAATTCGGCGCATAGGGAGTCGTCTCCTCGAAGGCCGGATCCTCGGGCCCAAGCGAACCATAGACCTCATCCGTGGAAACGTGATGGAAGCGGAAGCCCTCCGGAGCGGCACCCGAGGCGACATATTCACGGGCAGCTTCGAGCAGGCGGAGGGTGCCGGTGATGTTGGTGTCGAGGAACGTCTCCGGGGAATGGATCGAGCGATCCACATGGCTCTCCGCCGCGAAGTGGGCCAGCACGGAAATGTGGTGGTCGTTCAGAAGTTTTCCAACAAGTGCCCGGTCCCGGATGTCCCCATGCACAAAGAGAAAGTTTGCGTCCTCTTGCGGGAGGCTCGAGCGATTCCCCGCGTAGGTGAGGGCATCGAGGACAACCAAGCGGTCGGCAGGGTGGACTTCCCGCCAGTAGTGGACAAAGTTGGATCCGATAAAGCCGGCTCCGCCGGTGATCAAAAGATTCATAGGGGGGCCATGTGTATCATGGGAAGGGGAGAGGTCACACGGAAAATCCCGGCGCATTTTGCTCTTGCTTCATCCGGCGCAGCGCGTATGGAAAGGGCCAGCAAATTTTTATCAGAAAAAAAGCCGTTGAGGGAATCCCCATCATGTCGGCGGATTTCCAGCTCCCTTTAAGCCCAATGTCTTCATCTGAAGCCCCGACGCCTCCTTCTTCGCTCGCCCTGAACGAGTTGCAGCGGCTGCCCCTGGACCGCCTGATCGCACGGGCCGCATCCGTCGATCTGCGTGTGCGTCCGGATGCCACCCGGCACCACCTCATTCTAGATCAGGCGCGCCGCCAGCTTCAGATGGGCGGAGTCCTCACGGGGAGGGGGCTTTTGGAGAAAAACGGGGAAGGCGGGATCATCCGCTGGCCGGCCTTTGACCTGCGACCCGGACCGGAGGACATCTTCGTGCCGTCCGCCCTGATGAGGCGGTATCAGTTGGAACCCGGTTTCCTGCTGGATTTCACGGTCCGTCTGCCGGTGGACCGCGAGCGGGGGCTTGTGGTGGACGCGTTGGTTGACATCGAGGGCCGCCCGGTGGCGGAGTGGACGCCGCCGGTGGCATTTGAAAAGCTCACGCCTCTTTTTCCCAACCGCAGGATTTTGCTTGAGACGCCGAACGATCCGGAAATTTCCGCCCGGGCGGTGGATCTCATTGCGCCGCTTGGCATGGGCCAGCGCGGGCTCATCGCGGCACCTCCGCGCGCCGGGAAGACGCTCCTGTTGCAGACGCTTGCCCGCTCGATCCGCGCGAACCATCCCCAGGCTGCGCTGATCCTCCTGCTGGTGGATGAACGGCCCGAGGAGGTGACCGACATGCGCCGCGCGCTGGATTGTGAAATCTATGCCTCGACATTCGATGAGCCGGTCACCCGGCACGTGCAGATCTGCGAGGCTGTGTCCCAACGCTCCCAGCGCCTCGTCGAACTCGGCCGCGATGTGATCATCCTCCTGGATTCCATCACCCGCATGGCCCGCGCTTACAACAACCTTCAGCCAAAGAAAGGGCGCACAATGAGCGGTGGTGTGGACGCCAAGGCACTCGCCTCGCCCCGCCGGTTTTTTGGTTCGGCGCGCAATGTCGAGGAGGGCGGGAGTCTGACCATCCTGGGAACCGCCCTCATCGAAACGCACAGCCGGATGGATGATTTGATTTTCGAGGAATTCAAGGGCACCGGAAACAGCGAGTTGCACCTGGACAAGACGATCGCCGAGCTGCGCATCTTCCCCGCAATCCACATCATAAAATCCGGAACCCGTCGGGAGGAATTGCTGTTCCATCCGGACGAATACGAGCGCGTGGTCCAGCTCCGGCGTCAGCTCTCCGAGTTGCCCTCCGCCGAGGCGACGGAAATCCTTGTCACAAACATCCTGCACACCCGCTCAAATGCCGAGCTTCTCCTGAAGGGACTCCGGGGGGTCTGATTTTCATGGCGCGGGCACTTCCCTGGATCTTGGCGGTTCTTTGCGGATTTCTGGTCTGGGGTGCCTTCCGCAGCGACGCCCCCGTGCGGGAGGCTCTCGTTGCCGCCCAGGGGAAGAAATGGAAAAAATCCGCCGGGTATCAATTTCATTCCGCCGTGAGGAAATATGGTGACTGGCCGCCGCTCATGGGAGTTTGTGTGGTGGCACTTGCGGGAGCCAGACTTCTGAAGAGTCGGCGTGGGATGCGGATCCTAGCCGCTGCCATGATTGCCTCCACGCTTGCGGGTCTGGTCGCCAATGCCTCCCGCCTGACGACCGGACGCACGCGGCCCCGGGAGAGCCCGAAAATCGTGCAGGGTTTTTACGGCCTCCGGCACGAGGGGAAGTGGCTCGTTGGGCAGTCCGCCTACAACTCGTTTCCCTCCGGCCACACGGCCACTGCGTTCGGGCTGGCGGCGGTCATTTTCCTTGCCAGTCCGGCCGTGGGAGTCTTTGCCCTGGCAGGAGCCGGACTTGTGGCCTGGTCCAGCATCGCGATGGGTGCGCACCATCCCTCCGACGTGATGGTGTCCGTGATCCTGTCCTTCCTGGTGGCTTGGTTTGTCTGGCGGTGGATGCGGGGCCGGGGAGGAGATTGGATCGAGAGATTGTTGCGGCTTCCGGCGGCGGAAGACTTCCAGGGCGTGGGTCGGCACCCGTCAGACAACCCGGACCCGCGCGCCTGATCATCCGCAGGAGGGCGTCGAAATTTATTCCGCGCCAGCGGATTTTGAGGGGAACCATTCCTTGCCGTGGAGGACAAACTGCCAGCGTCCCCGGTAGGTGCCGAGTTCCCCATAGAAACTCACGCGGGAATCCTTGCGGATCTGCTCGCGAATGGCCGGGCGGAGATCCTTGTCATGCGTGAAGATTTCATAATCCTGGCCAAGGACGACCACATGGGCGATGCCCCGCTCATCAATCGAGGCCGGACCCTCCACGAAAAAGACGCGCCCGTTATAGGATCCGTCGCGCAAGGCGGTCTCCGGCGGGAGTTCCGCAGTTTTCAACGCCGTATCAAACAGGTTCACGGGGGAGGTCTCCACGGGGATCGGGGCGTCGGATTCCGCCTCCGAGACGCTGGGCTTGTTGAGAGCCATCCAGCGGGACTTGTCCCCGTCGTCCACCGTCCGGAAGCGGGCGGAGATCGGGAAGTGGTCGGAGAATCCGCCGGGATTCTTGGAACGGGACCAACGGATCGGCCGTCCGTAAACATCGGCATTCAGACCCGGGATTTTCATCACCTGGAAGCTGTTGTCCACATACTGGACGCCGTTCTGGTCATAGAGCCCCCGGGAGAGAATCATGTGAAGAAGCGTGCCCCATTCGTTTTTATAGATGTCGCTCCCGCGATTGTTTGAGGGGAGTTCAAACCAGAGGTTGTAGAGTTCGGTGTCCTTTCCCCGGAGGGCGAGTTCGTTGCCCTGGGCGTCCAGCACATCGTTGATCCCCGTGCTTTTCATCGCCCGGTAGCGACGCTTCTGGTTGTAGTGGGAATTCAGGTCCCCGGTCACCAGGATGTCGGCATTCGGATCGGCAGCCAGGATTTCATCCATGCGCGCCTTGAGGGTTTTGGCATTCTCCAGGCGCACCGCCTCGCTCTCCACATCCCCCGCGCCGGACTTCCAGTGATTGGAGAAAACCGTGAGCGGGTGCCCATCCACATCGAGAACGACTTCGAGAATGGCCCGCGCATTCGGGGTCGGATGCGTGCGAACCGAGGTGATCGGAAAGCGCGAGAGGATGGCATTGTGAACCGCAATCCCGCGCCCGTCCTTGTAGGTGCCCGGTTTTTCATCGGTCGCAGCCACGTGGTAGCCTTTCAAACCCGCGTCAGAAAGCGCCTTCAGGAGCCAGGCCTCGGCCGGCAGCCCGGCGGAAGATTCCGGCAGCCCAGCGGAGCCGATCAAATCCGCCACCTTTTTGTCCTTCACCGAATCCAGCCAAGCGTCGTAGTCCCTGACCGTGGATTCCGGCGTCTGGTCGAGTTCGATTTCGTTGAGCGCGATGACATCCGGCCCCCCGGGGATTCGCGCGAGCACCTCGGCAATGTTTCCAACTTTTACGGCCAGGTGTTCCGGCGTGTAGTGTTCCGGTTGGTAGTCTTCATAGACGGCCACCCCGTCCGCATCGAAGAGGTTCTCCACGTTGTAAGTCACAACCGAGAATTCCCGCGCAAAAACGGACCCTGCCAGAACCACGTAAAGAACAGGAAAAATTTTCAGCACGCGCGAAGATGGAACAGGCATCGCCACAAGGAAAGGGAAAAGGAGGCTCCCTTGCGCGAGGGCGATGAAGGGCGCGATTTTCCTTGTTTCGCGCCTGTCCTGTTCACAAGCTCGCCGCATGAAAACGATCTGTTTTGCCGGGGCGGTGGTGGTGGCCTTCAACTTCTGCGGACAGGCCCAGGATTTGGACGGGAAATTCAAGGATTTGCAAAAAGTGGGCGAAGGTTTCGCGGCGGCGACCGCCCTGGGATCCGGCAGCGAGTCCCTGCGGGCGGTTGCGGACGAATACCGGGATTTCAGCAACAACTTCAGCTCGCTCCAGTCGTATGTGCAAAACGGCAACTACGATCAGGCGATCCTCACCCTGAAGCGATGGATGGCACGCACAAAGAATGAGCAGATCCGGAAGGCGCTCGATGAGATTCTCAAGGCTTTGCAGAAGGAACAGGAAACCCGCCAGACCGCCCTGGCCGCCAAGGTGGACAAGGCGCTGAGCGAAGCCGCCAAGGCCATTGCAACTGCCCGGACGACCGACGAGGTGGCCAAGGTCCAGATCGGCTTGGAGGAATTGCGCGATTTCGACCTCAATAACGGAGAGCGGAGCACCCGCCGTCTCATGGATCAGATCAACCGGGCCATCCAATTCATTTCCAACTGGCAGATGATGCTCCTGGATGAAGAGAGTGGAAATTATCGCTCCGCCCTGCAAACCCTCAATAATTTGCGGCGCAATCCCTCCTCGTATCGGCTCCTGGATTCCAAGGCACTCGCCGCCAAAGCCGATTTTCTTTTCGAAAAATCCCTCGCATCGGGATCTTCGGAGGAGGGAACTTCGACCATCGCCAAACTCATTGCCAAGGAAATGGCAGCGCTCAAGTCTCCGGCGGATGCGGCGGCGGTGGCCGACAGACTTGAGGCTCTGAGGCAAGCCACTTCCGGACAAGACAACCAGGCAATCTATCAGGTGAAAAACCAACTCGACCGCCTGGCGGAAATGGACGACGACTTTCGCTCGGGCGCCTACGCCCGGGTGATTTCCGCGCAGGCGATCCGTTCCTCCCGCAATCCCTACACACCCCAGATCGAGGGGCTTGCCGACCAGCTTCGGATCCGCGCAGTGGCCGCAGCCAACAACCTTCCGGACTTGGGAACTCCCAACGAAAAGGAAGGTTTTTCGACCTTCATCCGGCGACGGGCACTGGAAGCCTTCGAGAAAAAGGACTGGCCGCGCCTTTACACCCTGTTGTCGGTTTACTCCTCGGTTTCCGGTGGTGGCTGTGCGAAAACCGAAGACATCAAGCAGGGTATCCGCGCATTTCTGGCGGCGCAACAATTGGAGCAGGCCGGACAATTCCGCGCAGCGGTCGCGCGCTATACCGACTGCATTGCCGAGGTGGGAAAAATGGTCCCGCGGGAAGAAGCCGCCGCCGCCCTCGCAAAAATTCGAACCGAGCATCCGGAAGCCTTCGAAGTCAAATAGGCGAACCGACAGCGCCACGACGCCCCGCCTTCTGGAGCGGAAGGAAAACGATTGAGTTGTGGCTCGAGAAATGGGATCGCTTGGGGAGTGGCGGGTTCCCTGCCTCCCGCCGGTCAACCCCATTCACCATCCATGAAAATCCTCCTTGCCCTCTTCGCCTTCCTTTCCCTGATGACAACTGTCCACGCGGAATTCCGGGGAGCCTGGATTGCCTCCGTTTACAATATCAATTTCCCCTCCGCGCCGGGACTCTCGCCGGAGACGCAGCGGGCCCAGGCGATCCGTCTGCTGGATGCGGCAAAATCCGCCGGCCTCAACGCCGTGCTGCTGCAGGTCCGTCCGGAGAGCGATGCCCTCTATGCGTCCTCCCTCGAACCGTGGAGCCGGTATCTCACGGGCACCCAGGGGCGCTCGCCGGGATACGATCCGCTGGCGTTTTTTGTCGCCGAGGCCAGGAAGCGGGGGCTGGCCGTCCATGCCTGGCTGAACCCCTACCGCGCCGCAGCGAATGCCGGGGAGTCCCGCGCCGCAAACCACATCAGCAAACAATTCCCGCAGTATGCCTACAAAATCGGAAGCGTGCTCTGGATGGATCCCGGTGCGCCGCAGGTGCGCAAACACATCGTGAATGTCGCCCGCGATCTGGCAAAGCGCTACGACCTCGCCGGAGTCCATCTGGACGATTACTTTTATCCGTATCCCACCAACAGCGGAGCCGTGTATCCCTTTCCCGATGACCGGACGTATGCGGCCTACCGCGAAGCCGGTGGCACCCTTGCCCGGGCCGACTGGCGGCGAGACAACGTGAACACCCTCGTGCGGGAGATCGGGGCGGCGGTTCGCTCGGCAAAACCCGGCATTGTGTTCGGTGTGAGCCCCTTTGGCATCTACACAAAAGGTTCCCCGCCCGACGTGAAGGCCGGTGTGGACCAATACCATGATCTCTTTTCCGATCCCGTGAAATGGATGCGCGAGGGATGGGTGGATTACCTCGCCCCGCAACTCTATTGGGCGGAAGGCGGGCCGCAGAGCTTTTCCTCCCTCCTCCGTTGGTGGCGCAGCCAGCCGGTGAATCCCCGCGGAGTGCCCGTCTGGCCGGGAATCGCCGTTGATCGGATGTCCTCGCACGGATGGCCGGCCTCCGAGATCGCCAAACAACTGGCCTTGGAACAATCCGTCACCCCGCGGGGTCGGGGCGGATTCCTTCTCTGGAATATCGGCGCCATCCAAAAGAATACCAAAGGCGTCGTTTCCGTGATCCGGTAAAGGGCACGTCGCACACTGATTGGGACAAGCTTCGTCTGGTCTGCGGGCGGGCGGCGGGGATGGCGCGGAGCGGGGCGGACG
>JACSRU010000071.1 GCA_014879575.1 Chthoniobacterales bacterium
CTTCTGGAGGGACGACCTCCGTGTCGTCCGCCCCGGATGAGATTCTTCACACCAACCGCCAACGGACCAGACAGAGCAGGTCCCTCCAGAGCATAACGCGGATCCTCCGGAGGAAAACTTCAGCCATCCAAAGGAATCCGCCGGGCATCACCCCACAGATTCTCAAGATCGTAAAACTCCCGCTTGTCTCCGTAAAAAAGATGACAAATCACGTCGCCATAATCGAGAACCACCCATTGGCTGACGGGATATCCATCCTCGGCCAGCGGACGCCGGGCAAACTTCTCGCGAAGGGATTCCCGGATACTTGAGGAAATCGCCTTCAATTGCGGCTCCGAGCTTCCGGAGCAAATCAAAAAAAAGTCGGTGAATCCCGAGATCTCGCGGAGATCCAGCAAGACAAGATTTTCCGCCTTTTTATCAGCGGCCGCTGCGGCACACGCCCGAGCCATGGTCTCGGAATCAGTCATTCCGATACAGTCGGTGTTTGGAAATAATCTCGCATGTGGATTCCGGAATCAGATACCGCACGGAGAGCCCCCTGGCAATGCGATTCCGGATCTCCGTGGAGGAAATCTCCACCGGACGGGAAATCACCGGCCAGCCGGTCTCCAGGATCGCCCTGCCGCGCGTCAGAACGACGAACTGCACCAGCGACTTGAGGTCGGCGATCTCCTTCCATGTGTGCAGGCTCGCCAGGTTGTCGTCCCCGATAAAATAATGAAATTTGGCCTCCGGATAACGCACGGCCATTTCCCGCACCGTATCAATGGCAAAGGAAGGCCCGGCCCTCCGGATCTCGCAGTCATCCCAATCCAACCCCGCCTCGCCCCGCACCGCCTCCCGCACCATCTCGCACCGCAGTTCCGCCGGAGCGGGCGGACTCGCAAGCTTGTGCGGTGAAATCCCGCTCGGGATCAAAATCACGCGGTCCAGGGCAAGGGATTCCAAGGCTTCACGGGCCAGGATGAGGTGCCCGTGATGAATGGGATCAAAGCTGCCGCCAAAGAGGCCTAGTTTTCGAAGTGCCACCATCTCGTCAATACCTGCCTCCGTCATTATGCCGGTTCCCCCATTTGCGCCACTCATTTTTCCCGACATCCCAATGCCTCCGAAAACAGAACCGGCCTCACGGGATGCAAATCCTGTCGAGGTCCTGACCCTGGTCAACGGGGGAGGGGAGTTGGTGCGGGGCGTCCTCCATTTTTTCTTCTTTTTCAGTGGTTTTTGATTTCGGTTGATGATTTCTGGAGGCATGCCAATCCACGATGCGGGTCAGCTCCTTCTTGTGGGCGTGCCGGGACCGGAACTCGACTCCGACTCCGCGCGTCTTTTCCGAAAAATCCAACCCGGAGGCTTCATCCTCTTCGGGCGCAACATCCAGTCTCCCGGGCAATTGCGGAAGCTCCTCGATGACTTGCGGGACCTTTCCGATGTGGAGCCGATTCTCACGATCGACCAGGAGGGCGGAAGGGTCTCGCGCCTCAAACTCATTGGAAACGAACCCCCAAATGCCCAGCAGCTCAGGGACCGCGACGATCTGGAGCTCATCAAAAGGCACGGAGACATCACCGGTCGGCTGCTCCGGGTGTTTGGCTTCAACCTGGATCTCTGTCCCGTCCTCGATATTTCGTATGATGACGAAGCCGACAACTCGCTTCGCGGACGCTGTTACGGGAGAACGGTGCCGGAGGTCATCGCCAAAGCGGGAGCTTTCAACACCGGGCTGCGTGCCGCCGGCATCCTCTCCTGCGGCAAGCATTTCCCGGGCTATTCCTCCGCGGGCATGGATCCCCATCACGAACTCCCCTTCCTCGACCGCTCGCGGGAAAAAATGGAGAGCGAGGAACTTGCCGTCTTCCGTGCGTTTACCGATTCCGTGGACAGCATGATGATCGGCCATATCGCGATCTCCGGGTTGGACGAAATCCGGCGACCCGCATCGCTTTCCCCGGCCATTGTCCGGGATCTGCTGCGGAAGGATATGGGGTTTGGGGGGCTGGTGATGACGGATGACCTCGATATGGGGGCAATCCTGAACCATTTCGGTTTTGACGAGACGATGCGGCTCGGCCTCGAGGCCGGCAATGACATGCTCATGATTTGTCACCGGGTGGAGATGGCGCTCGCCGCAAAATCCGCGATCGAGCCCCTCGGTGACGCACTCTGCCCCGCACTGGAATCCGTCGCGCGCAGCAAGGCCCGCCTGTCGCCCCCGTCTGTGTTCACGGTGGAGTCCTTCCAGAAAATTGACGCGGAGATTCGGGAATTGCGCATTGCCACGCTCGGCGAGAGTGAGGCCGACACGCGGAGTCCGGAGGATGGCAAACGCTCTCCGGTCGAGCTCTACTGAATTTCCCGCTCCAGCGGGGAGAAAGAACCAACCCTCAGGGAGCCTGGATCCCGGCTTCCTTCAACCGGGCCTCGATGTCGCTTTTTTGAAGTGCCTCCACTATTTCGCCGATTTCTCCGCCAAGGAATCTGTCGAGATTGTAGAGCGAGAGCTTGATCCGATGGTCGGTCACGCGGTTCTCCGCGAAATTATACGTCCGGATTTTTTCCTCGCGCCCTCCGCCGCCGATCAGGCTTTTTCTGTGGGCGGAATATTTTTGCTCCTCCTCGCGGCGTTTGTCCTCGAGGAGGCGTGAGCGCATGATTTTGAGGGCGGCCTCCTTGTTTTTCTGCTGGCTCCGTCCGTCCTGGCATCGCACGATGCGCCCGGTGGGGATGTGCATCACCTGCACGGCGGAGTCGGTGGTGTTGACTCCCTGTCCGCCGGGCCCCCCCGCGCGGCAGACCTCGATACGGAGATCCTCTGGCTTGAGGTCAATGTCCACCTCCTCCGCCTCCGGCAACACCGCAACGGTGGCGGTGGAGGTATGAATCCTTCCCTGGGCCTCGGTTGCCGGCACACGCTGCACACGGTGAACGCCGCTTTCATAGCGGAATCTCCGGAAGACCGATGCGCCGGAAACCCGGAAAACCATCTCGCGAAATCCCCCGAGATCCGCCGAACTGGAATCCATCTCCTCGACCTTGAGTCCGAGCGAATCCGCGTATCGGGAATACATGCGGAAGAGATCGGCCGCAAAGAGCGCCGCCTCGGTCCCGCCGGTGCCCGCCCGGATTTCCACAATCGCATCCCGGTCCTCGTCCGGCTCGGGCGGCAACAGCGAAATTTGAACCTCGCGCTCGAGTTCGGGGATCAACGCCACGAGCGCAGGAATCTCCAGGGACGCAAGCTCGGCCATTTCCCTGTCCTCCGAAGCGGCCAGCTCCCGGTTGTCCGCAAGTTCCTTCGCCGCCTTGGCAAGACGCGCCCATGTCTCAAGCAGAGCCTTGATGGAGGCGTGCTCGCGGAGCACCTCCCGGGCACGAACGGCATTGTCGAACAACCCGGAGGAGGAAATCTCGCGTTCGAGTTCCTCAAACCGAACGCGCTTTCGTGCGACAAGGGATCCGAAGTCCATGATAAGATCGAGGGAATGCGTCCGTTCGGGCGCACAAACAAAAAACGGTGAATGCAGGGCGTGCATTCACCGTTCCTTTTGGTGGAAAAATCTAAGCCTTCTTGGCGAGGCGGGGGGCGCGCACCGTGCCATACCGGCGCTTGAACTTGTCAACGCGCCCGGCGGTATCGACAAACTTCTGCTCTCCGGTGAAGAACGGATGGCACGCCGCACAGATGCCGATCTTGAGGTTTTCGCGGGTGGACCGTGTGCGATAGGCCGCTCCACAGGCGCAGAGGATGACGGTCTCGCGGTAGTTGGGATGAATATCAGGCTTCATTCTTGAAAAGTGGGCCACTTTATCGTGATTGTGCCTGAAAGCAACAACGAAAATGACCAACCGGATTCTTGAAAGATGGAAGGCCGTCCTCGACACCAGCACCGGAGGCGCCATTTTCTCGCCTTCCGGCACCCTCCTGAGAACATGGGCCGGGATCGAGGAGGAGTCCCGTGCCCTCGAATCCCGGATGCCCGCGGAATCAGGCGGAATCGCTCTGCAAACCGGAAACCATCCGTCCTTCCCGGCCCTGATCCTGGCCTGCTGGCGGGCCGGGCGGATCGTCACCCTGTTCGACACGGATTTTTCCGGAGAGAGCCGCCAAGCCGTCGAAAGCGAGTTGGGGATCACGTGGCGCGTGTCGGCAAGCTCCGGGGAGTCCCTGCGGTTTGATAAGGCCTGCGGGACGGCAAAAAAAGGGGCCGACGGGGTTTGCCTTCACAAGCTCACTTCCGGAACAACCGCCCTCCCGAAGGCGCTTGCTTTTTCAGGAGAGCAACTCGAAACCGATTGCGATCAGATCTGCCAGACGATGGGGATCGGCCGCTCGGACTCGAGTTACGGAGTCATCGCCATGACGCATTCCTACGGATTCAGCCATCTGGTGACTCCACTTCTCTGCCGGGGAGTTCCCCTCGTGGTCGCCAACGATCCGCTGCCCCACGCCATTGCGGGCGGCCTGCTGCGAACTGGTGCCACGATTCTCGCCGGCGTTCCGGCAATGTTCCGCGGATTGCTTGCGGCAACCAGTCTGCCCACGACACTCCGGCTTTGCATCTCTGCGGGCTCGTTGCTCGACCCACAAGTGGCCGGCGAATTCCATGAAAAATTCCATCGGAAGATCCACGTCTTCTACGGAGCCTCCGAGTGCGGGGGAATTTGTTACGATGCTTCAGATCAGGCGATCGCCATGCCCGGATTTGTCGGGAAGCCGCTTTGCGGCGTGACAATCACGTCCTCGGGCGCTCCGGGTGGGGGGAGAATCCGGCTCTGGTCCGGAGCGATTGGCACCGGACTCGCCGGTCCGGATGGATCCTTCCAACCGGCAGACTTGCTCGTGGACGGGCCGGACGGCTTCCGGATTGTCGGGCGCGAATCCGACCACATCAACGTCGCCGGACGCAAGGTCAACCCGACGGAAATTGAACAGGTGCTTGCCGACTTTCCAGGGATCCGGGAATCCGTCGTTTGTCGGGGAGCCGCAACGGCCCGGGGAGAAGAAATCTGCGCCCTCGTGGCCGCTCCTGCGATCCCCGAACTCCTCCTCCGGCAACATTGTGCCGCACGCCTTGCTTCCTGGAAGGTGCCGAGACGCTTTGCCTTCGTTGAAAAAATCCCCGCAAATTCCCGGGGAAAGATCAACCGACTCGACATCGCCCGCGAATTTTTCCCCTGCGCGTCGTCTTCGGGCACTCCGGGTGGAGGCGTCGGGAAGTAGCGAGGGAGGTTGACCTTTGGCGAAAAAGTGGCAATTTTCTCAACTTGCCGTAGGCTCACATATTATGTCAGCGATCACACCACCGGAACGTGAGGTGTCCCACCGCGAAGCCATTGCGCTGCCCCTCCTGCGTCCCGTCCCAAAGCCGTCGGTGCCATCCGCCACTCCGACGAGCGTCCCTCCGTCCGGTTCCCCGCCTCCGGTGCAAAATGTCCAGAAGCTGAACCTCGATCTCCTCACCGAAGGGCACAAGGTCGTCATTCGCACGTCAAATAGCACGTATAACTTTGAAATGCTCGGCGACCTGCGCTGCAAGGTGATCCCCGGCAAGCCATCCGCAAGATCCGGACACGCAGTCCTCAGAGGCGGACTCAATGCCGATGCCACGGAATACCTTCCCAACCGAATTCTTGTCGGGGGACGCGCCGCCTACCAATTCGACGACGAGGAAACGGCGATTCTCACCTCCGTGATTGAATCCATTTTTTGGGTCGCCACAAAAAATCCATCCCCGGCCTGACCGAATGGTGCTCCGCGACCGACAAAAAAGGGAATTTCCGCGGGCTTCACCGGGCATTCCATGAACGGCCAGGCTTCCGGGAAGCCCCGTCCGGCCTGCAGGCTCCTACTCCCGGGAAAGGTCCTTCCTCAACCGACGCAGACCTTCGAGGATCTCCTGGTCGGAACGGGTCAGCTTCGAAGTGGGGAGATGGAACTCCAACTGCACGGCAATCGGACGGATTGGACGACGGGAATTCCAAAGGATTTTGCGGAGTGATTTCATGCTCATAACGCCCGCATCCTCTCATCTGCGGTAGGACAAATGATGTCCTATATCGAAAATTGTTGAAAAGTTTTTGGTGGGAGGGGCGGGGAGTGGCATCCCCGCTCCTGCCCCAATCAGGGGGAGGGCTTGCAAACTCCCACTCTTTTCTTGTCGCCCGCCACAGATGGTGCAATGACATGCTGAAGTGCCATTTGGGTGCCGGGACGTTTTGATCCGAAAAAATCTCCGACCAAAACCTCCCGGTTCCGGATTGCAGGAATCCCGTGAAAGCACAAACCAACGGACTGACAAAAACGACCAGTTTTTTCCTCGAGCCCGTTGGCCCATTTCGCCTCGACCTCACCGTCTGGACGCTGCGCCGCCGCTCCAGCAACGAGGTGGATCGCTGGGATGGCACCACCTATCGGCGGGTGTTGATTCTCGACGGCCTGCCGGTAGATGTCTCGGTCGCCCAATGGGCTCCGCCGGATTCCCGACGACTGCACGTGACGCTCGCCGGACAACAGATTTCGGAAAAGGTAAAAACATTGGCAAAAAAATCTCTGGAGCGTCTGCTGGGGCTCCGGGTGGATTTGTCGGACTTCTACCGCCTTGCCGCACAGGACGACCGGCTGCGCCCGCTGGTGAAACGATTTCACGGAATGAAGCCGCCGCGCCTTCCCTCCCTTTTCGAGGCCCTGGCAAATGCCATCGCCTGCCAACAACTTTCCTTGTCCCTCGGCATTTTGTTGCTGAGCCGACTGACAAAATCCTTTGGGGTTTCGGCGAATCCCCGGATGCCGGGATCGGCGCGCGCCTTTCCCCGGCCTGAAGACATTGCCAATCACCGCCCGTCGGATTTTCGGAAATTGGGTTTCAGCCACACCAAGGGCGAATCGCTCATCCGGCTGGCACAAGCCTGCCTGCACGAGATCCCCTGTGATGCGCTGGAAAAGGCCAACAACGCCAGCGTTATGGAATGCCTGCAGGCCTGGAAAGGCATCGGGCGCTGGAGCGCGGAATACGTGCTTCTGCGGGGCCTGGGGCGGCTGGACATCTATCCCGGTGACGACGTCGGGGCGCGCAATAATTTGCAACGCTGGTTGAAGCTCCGCAAGCCCCTCGACTACCCGGGAGTCCGACAGATCACCGCTTGCTGGCAGCCCTATGCCGGGCTAATTTATTTCCACCTGCTACTGGATCGGCTCGATGCGGGGGGACACCTCGCGGCGCCCGTTCCAGAAAATCTCCCCCAAAAACCAACCCAAGCCACCAAACCCATGATCCAACTCAAGCGTGTCTATGAACCCTCCGCACGAAGTGACGGCAGGCGAATCCTCGTCGAACGTCTCTGGCCACGCGGATTAACAAAGGAAACCGCAAAGCTCGACGACTGGCTGCGCGACGTGGCACCCAGCACGGAATTAAGAAAATGGTTCAGCCATGATCCCGCCAAATGGACGGAGTTCCAGCGGCGCTACCGCAGCGAGCTGGACGCGCATCCGGAGGCTTGGCAACCGATTCTCGACGCCTCGGCAAACGGTGTCGTCACGTTGTTGTTCAGCTCCCACGACGCCGCGCACAACAATGTCGTCGCCCTCAAGTCTTACCTGGAATCCCGGAAGTCCAGACGCTCCAAATAAGCCCCGCACACCAATCCGCTTTATGATTCCCTTCGATGCCGCGCACAGGAGCCTGCACTATCCGGATGATCGTCGGATTTGCCTCTGGGTGCGGCCCTCGCTGGTGTTCGGCGCCGGTGTGGCGGTGCTCCTTTTTCTTGCGCCTGCCTGGATCCAATGGGCTATGGCCGGGCTGCCAAACATCGTCCCGTCGCCGGGAGCAGCCTCTTCCTCAAGCCCCCACGGTTTTCCACTTTGGTTGAGGCTGTGCCATTTCCTGAACTTCGCCTTCATCATGCTGTTGATTCGCAGCGGGGTTTGCATCCTGATGGATCACCCGCGGCTCTACTTCAATGACCATTGCACACCGGGCAGCGAATGGCTTCGCCTGACCCCTCTGAGCGTTCCCACGGATCGCCTTTGGACGGCAAAAGATGACTCCCGCTACATCTCGCCGCTTTTGGCCACTCCGGGATACCGACATTCGATCGGCATTGCCCGCGTCTGGCATTTCCTCGTTGTTCACGGCTTCATTCTGACCGGTATCGTGTTTTATGTCCTGCTGATGTCCACCGGCCAATGGCGGCGACTGGTGCCGGAATCCTGGGATATCATCCCCCAGGCGTGGGCCTACCTCGTCCATTATGCGACGTTCCACCTGCCGCCCGAGCCCAACGGATTCTACGCCTACAACCCGCTGCAGCAACTGGCTTACTTTGGCGTCGTCTTCGGACTCGGTCCCCTGGCGATATTGACCGGGCTTGCCATGTCGCCGGCCGTGGTCAATCGCTTCCCCTGGTATGCCCGCCTTTTTGGAGGCCGACAATCTGCGCGCTCCATCCACTTTTTGAACATGCTGGGGTTCGTGGGTTTTATTGTCATTCATGTCGCCCTGGTGGTTCTGACCGGGTTCGTGCGCAACATGAACCACATCGTCATGGGCACCGACACGCTTCACCCGCAGGGAATGGTCCTGGGACTGCTTGCCATTGGTGCGGTGGGACTTTCCTGGGTGGCGGCGCATTATCTGTCCTGGTATGCGCCCCGGCAGCTTCAGCACACGCTGAAACTGGTGACCTACCCCATGCAGTTGCTGACTCTGAATCGTCTCTCGCCGCAGAACGCCTATACCAAAGACGACATTTCTCCATATTTTTGGCCCAACGGAAAGGTGCCGACACGATCCGACTGGGAGCATCTGGTGGAAACCGGATTCCGGGATTATCGGCTGAAAATCGGGGGTTTGGTGGAAAATCCGGTCGAACTTTCGTTGACGGACCTCGCCGCCTTCGGCGAGCAGGACCAAATCACCATGCACCATTGCATCCAAGGCTGGAGCGGAATCGCCCAATGGGGAGGCATCCCGATGGCAACCATCGTCAACCTCGTGCGCCCCTTTCCCAAGGCGCGCACCGTGGTTTTTTATTCCTTTGGCGACGCCCTCTATGGCGGCGCCTATTACGACACGCAATCCCTCGAGAACGTGCTCAAGCCCCAATGCCTGCTTGCCACGCGGATGAACGGAAAGCCCCTCCCGGAAGTCTATGGCGCACCCATCCGACTGCGCGTCGAGAATCAACTGGGCTACAAAATGGTCAAGTGGATTGAACGCATCGAGTTTGTCGAGTCGGAAAAATCCGTGGGCCTGGGCGAGGGCGGCAAAAACGAAGACGACGAGTATTTCGATCTCCTGCCCAATATCTGAAACGGCCTTCCGCTAATCGGAACACAGTTCATTTCTGGATTTTTAATGCGTTTGCCCTGCGCCCGCCACGAAGGCGGGCTGACACCACTTTTCGCTGCCATGACCGGCATCATCCGTCTCGATCCGGGTGACCGGGTAATTCCTTTGGCAGGCGTGCTTTTTTTACTTGTCAGGCGATCCTGCGTCAGATAGAGAAGCACTCCTATGAAGCCCATTGCGCTCCTCCTGGCCCTCTTCACTGCCGCAACCGCCCATGCCGGATCTTTCGGTGGCCCCCCGCCCTTCACGAATGGCAGCCCGCTCGAATCCGGAGTTGATGGAGCCTATCAGGCCTCGGCCCGTGGAAACAATCTGAGCGGCATCATCACCTTCAGCTACAATAATGGGGTCCAAACCCTCGTCGCGACAGCCAATCGGTGGGCCATTTTTTCTCAAGGACAGGTTTTCACCGGAGCAACCGATGCCGCCATCAATGATGGAAAAATTTCCGGCGTCTTGGAAACCTCCCCCGTGGCTCCCGTGGCGCGCACCAGCACGACCTCCAGCTTTGTCAGTTGGGTCAGCACAGCACCGGCCACCACCTCATCCTCTACAAGAACGGAAGGAACAACTCTGGCTCCCTTGGCCAATCCCTCCGGATACTTTAATGCCAAATTGGACAACAATTCACCGACCGGAAGCTTCAAGGGCAACGGAGTGCTGGCGGGCATCTTTACGAAAACCGTCACTTCCACGGGCATTGATGTCAGCGGTGTCAATACCCAGACGACCGGACCAAACACAACGGTCACCACGGAACAAATCAACGCCCCCTTCAAGGTGAAGGGCGTCCGGGCACACACCGGATCCTGACACGTTACCCAGGCGCGTTGGCTTGAATCCCGGCTTGAGATTCTTTCCAGGGAGAGGACGTCTCATTTTTCCGGGATTTCCTGAAAACTCCGGAGATGGATCTCTCGGGGTTCCCCTGAGTGTTTCAATGTCGGAAGGGTTTCCAGAGTCGTGCGTCGGGGTTTTCACATGAGCGACAAATCCAGGCATTCGGCGCGGGGGCTCACCATGATTGAGGTGCTGGTGAGTATTGCCATCGTGAGCATTCTGGCTTCCATGGTGACTCTGGCCTGGCCCAGGGTCATGGCTTCGGTGGCGGCCGCCAAATGCATGGGAAACATGCGCTCCCTTCACGTTTCTTTGGGATCCTACGTCACCGACACCGGTCACTGGCCCCAACTGCCGGAAAATCTCGATGTTTCCGGAAGCAATGACGCCGCCTACGAGGATTGGTGGCTCGAGGAGTTGAAGCCCTACGGGGGGATTCCATCGGTTTGGCAGTGCCCGCTGATCCAAAGCAAGATTTCCAACAAAGATCCCGACGGGCGTCCCAGGATTCATTACACGCCGACGCCATTCGACGAGATCCCTTCCACTCCCTTTAAGTGGCCCACCCAGCCCTGGCTGGTTGAGATCGGCAATATTCACGGACGGGGTGCCAATATTTGTTTTACCGACGGCTCGATTCGTTCGATGGATGATGTGCTGGATTTGAACTGAAGGCCCCGCGCATTCCGTCCGTGCGGGCGCCAAAGGTAAAGATTGCCACCTCCGGTGTTCCTTGCGAACCTCCCGACGCATCCATGAGCAAAATTATCATTCTTGGCGGCGCGGGTTTCCTTGGGATGAACTGTGTCCGGTATTTCCGTGAGGCCGGCCATACGGTCTGGGCTTTCGACAACCTGGTGCGGCGGGGATCGGAATTGAACCTTCCCGAATTCCGGAGACTGGGCGTCGAATTTTTCCATGGGGATGTCCGAAACAAGGAGGATTTCGTCACGCTGCCCAAGGGGGTGGATTTTGTGCTCGATTGTTCGGCCCAACCGTCCGCGATCGATGGCTACAACAATCCCACTTTCGATCTGACCAATAACACCTACGGTTTGGTGAATGCGCTGGAATTTGCCCGCGAACGCGGAGCCGGATTTCTTTTTTGCAGCACAAATCGGGTTTACAGTGCCGACCGGGTCAATGCGTTTGCGACGAAGGAAGAGGAGACCCGTTGGGTCTGGGACGCTTCGCGGATTCCTCCCACGAGGGGCTTCGATCCGGTCCGGGGATATTCCCAGGAGTTCGACGTGGATGGTGGCGCCCACAGCGTTTACGGCTTGTCGAAGATCTGTGCGGATCTCATTTGCCAGGAATGGGCGCGGGCGTTCGACGTGCCCACGGTGGTCAACCGCTTCGGCGTCCTCGCGGGGCCGGGCCAGTTTGGAAAATGCGCCCAGGGGTGGGTTGCCTGGTGGGCGATCGCCGCGCACTTCGACTTTCCGCTCCAATATATCGGTTGGAAGGGAAAACAGGTCCGCGACATCCTCTTCGCCGAAGATGCCTGCCGACTCTTCGAGTTGGAGATGAAAAATATCGGGGCCGTGAAAGGTCAGGTGTTCAATGCCGGAGGAGGGGCCGAAAATACGCTTTCCCTGCTCGAAGCCACGGCGTTGGTCAATGAGCTGACCGGGAAAAAAATGACCCCCGGACTCGCGCCCGAACCCCGCACGGCGGACTTTCAGATCTGGGTCAGCGATTATCGCAAGGCCACCGATGCGCTCGGATGGCGGCCTCAGATTGATCTCCGCACCGGATACCAATCCATCGTGGAATGGGTCCGCCGCGAGGAGTCGGCACTTCGTGGGCTCTACGCCTCGTAACGCGCCATGTTGTCGTGTCCGCAGTGCGGTTTCGTGAGGGCTTGGGAGTTACGAGTCCGTTGAGGAAAGGTAGTTATTGCAGACAGCGGGATTATTTCATTTATTATTTTTTCTAATGCCAACACCCAAGGAGGAACCCCCCGTAACGAGTGCGGAGTTTATCAAGGCCTACCGTGTGATGCTCCTGGCGCGTGTGCTCGAAGAGAAGCTCGCGAGTCTCTACCGGGGAGGGATGATTAAAGGCGGGGTGTTTCTCGGGCGCGGACAGGAAGCCTTGAGCGTCTCGGTGGCGCAGCCCCTCAGGAAGGGAGATATTTTTGCGCCGTTGATTCGCGACCAGGCGGGAAGAATGGCCTTTGGGGACACCGTGCTCGATACCCTGCGGACTTACCTCGGTTCGCAGCTCGGCCCAATGAAGGGACGGGATGGGAATATTCACCGAGGCAGACCCCGCGAAGGCTATTATGCCATGATCAGCCACCTGGGGGCGATGGTTCCTGCCGTTGCCGGAGCTTTGCTGGCCCGGCGACTGAAAGGGGAGACGGGAATCGTCGGGGCAACCTGCCTTGGGGATGGCGCCACCTCGACGGGCGCCTTTCACGAGGGGCTCAATGCCGCGGCTGTGGAGAAACTGCCCCTTGTGTTGGTTGTCGCCAACAACCAATACGCCTACTCCACCCCGAACTCCCGGCAGTTTGTCTGTCGCGACCTGATCGACAAGGCCATCGGCTACGGGGTCGCTGCCCACAAGGTGGATGCAACGGATCTGGAGCAGTGTCTGCTGACATTGCGCAAGGCGGTTCGGGCCGCCCGCGAGGGCGGAGGACCCCAGTTTGTCGTGGGCGATCTTCTCCGCCTTGTCGGACACGGGGAACACGATGACGCGCACTATGTGGATCCTGCCTTGAAGTCCGCCCCGATCGGACGCGATTGCCTCCTCCTTGCCGAGGAGCAGATCATTGCAAAAGCCTGGGCCACCCGCACGGAGACCGCCGCCTGGCGGCAGGAAGCCGAGGGGGAGGTCAACTCCACCGTGGACAAGGTCCGCCGCGAACCCGGACCGAACCCGGAGGATGATGATTGGATGGCCTACTCGAAATCCGAGTTCGCGGAACACTACGCCGGAGCATGAGCAGCATCACTTATTTGGAAGCCATCCGGCTCGCACAGGAAAAAGCTCTTGCCGACGATCCCAGGGTCTTCCTCTACGGTCAGGATGTCGGAAATTTCGGAGGCGCCTTCAAGGCCTCGAAGAACCTTGCGAAGGAATTTCCCGGAAGGGTTTTTGACGCTCCCTTGAGCGAGGATGCGATCATCGGCATGGCGGTCGGCGCCGCGATCGAGGGAATGCGTCCGATCGTGGAGATGCAGTTCGCCGATTTCTCCACGTGCGGATTCAACCAGATCGTGAATCACGCGGCGACGCTCTATTACCGCACGGGGGTTCCGTGTCCGATTGTCGTGCGACTGCCATCCGGCGGCACCTCCGGCGGCGGCCCGTTTCACAGTCAGAGCATGGAGGCTCTCTACGCGCACTACCCCGGACTTGTGGTGATGACGCCGGCCACCGTGGAGGATGCCTACAGCATGCTGCTCGAGGCGGTCGCCCTTGATGACCCGGTGATCTTTTGCGAACACAAGTTTCTTTATTATCACCTGAAAGCCGAGGAGCTTCCCGAAACGGCCCTGCCGGTAGGCAAGGCACGGCTGGCCCGCGCGGGACGGGATGCCACGATTGTCACCCATGGGGCCATGTTGCACGAGGCGATTGCTGCCGCCAACGAACTGGCGACGGATGGATACGAGTTGGAAATCGTGGATTTGCGCACGGTCAAGCCGCTGGATATGGACATCGTGCTGGCCTCGGTCGCCCGCACCGGACGCCTACTCTGCGTGAGCGAGGAATGGCCGTGGGGTGGAGTCGCCGCCGAGGTGATCGCCCGGGTGACCAGTGAGGGGTTTGGTCTCCTGGATGTCGCTCCGCAGCGGCTCAACGCGAAGGATACGCCGGTTCCCTATCACCCGGATCTTTGGTCTGTTCACCGTCCGACAGCCTCTGCGATTGCCGAGGCCTCCCGAAGACTGTTAAACATCTAAACGTCATGGCTCTTGCTCCCATACTCATGCCACAGCTCGGCGAATCCATTGCCGAAGCTACGATTATCCGGGTTCTTTTCAAGGAAGGTGATCCGGTTCCGGCGGATGCCGATTTGATGGAAGTGGAGACAAACAAGGCCGTCATGAGTGTCACGGCGCCCTGTGCCGGCACTCTTGGGCAGATTTTGGCGGAGACCGGGCAGAGCTATCCTGTGGGGGCGACTCTCGGGCATATCGAAGTCAGCCCGGAGGATGCCCGGCGTCTGGGGCTGGAGGAGGAACCCAAAACAGCGGGCACGAAACAAAAACGGGTGGAAAAAAAGCCCGCACCCCCTGTCGCAGTGGAGCCAACGATCAAAGGGGGACTTCCAGTTCCCGCGCATGCGGGAGGTGCCAGCTACCTTTCGCCCAGGATGAAGGCCCGCATGGCGGAACTCGGCCTGCGCATGGCGGACCTCTCGGGGATCCCCGGCAGAGGAGCCGGCGGGCGCGTGACGATCGAGGATCTCGAACAATTCATGTCCGGAATTGAACGGAATAAAACCACGCCCGCATCTCCGATGCGCAAGGCGGTTGCGGATGCGATGATCCGGAGTTGGTCACGTCCCCTCGCCACGGTGTTTCGTCCAATCATCATGGACAATCTGCTGGCCCATCGGAAAAGTCATCCGCAGAAACCCGGCCCGGCACTCTACGCGCTGCGCGCCCTGGCCATGGCACTGGGGGAAAACAGCACGCCTGCCGGACGACTGATCGGGGAGCGCATCGTTCACCCGCCTTCGGTGGATATCGGGTTCGCGGTGGAGGCGGAAGACGGAGTTCTGGTGCCGGTGATCCGGAATGCCGATCAGTATCCGCTGGATGATCTGGTGCCGCGATACAACCGCCTGGTCGAACTTGCCCGTCAGAGAAGGCTGCCCGCTGCGGATACGGGCGGTTCGATTGCCACGGTGACAAATTATGGAACCTTTGGCCTGACCCTGGCGACGCCCATTCCCCTGCCCGAACAGACTCTCCTGATCGGCATGGGCGTTGGAAGAACCGTGCCTTTCTGGAACCCGGCGATCATGGAATTCCTGCCGGTTGTCGAAGCCCAGTTCACCCTGAGCTTTGACCATCGGGTGCTTGATGGCGGCGCGGCGGGACGCTTGCTCAAACGCGTGGCCGAGTTGTTGGAAGATCCGGTGCAACTTTAGTGCGTCCGGTTCCCGGCCACGCCCGGCACTTGCGACACCAAAGGATTTGCCCTATCACCAAGCGATGATCAAAAAATTGTCAATCGCAGTCGTCCTCCTGGCGATTTCGATTTTTGTTGCGGTGCTGATTTTTCTCAGGGGAGGCGGTCCCTCCGATGCGGCGGCGATTGTTCCCGAAGACACGGTTCTGCTCGCTTCCTTCAATGACCTGCCCCGATCCTATTTGCGGTGGCAGGAGACGTGTCTGGCCAAGCTGGCGAAAGAACCGGAAATCCGCGCCTTCCTCGAAAAACCCCTGGGCGTCTGGAATCGGAATCCGGCCGCCGGAGAGACGGAGACGATTCTCACCGCCCTCAAACCTGGAAAGTTCTTTGTGGCTGTCACGGGCGTGAGTGTTGATCGGGTGGATACTCTGGTGGGCTTCCAATACTGGGGAGGACGCCAGGAGTTCGACAAGGCGGTCGAGCGGATGCGCAGGGAATTTTCTCCGGGCAAAGTGACCAGCCAGGACCATGACGGCGAAACAATCGTTTGCAGCCAGCACGACAAATACGCCATTTTTTCGGCAACCTCCGGACGCTGGGGATTTGTTTCGACAAGCGTTGAGGCGGTCCAGGCCGCATTGGACAGGGTCCGGGGAAAAAAATCCGGGAAACCGACACTGGCATCCAGCGCACGCTTTCGGGAGGTTTCCCGGCGCCTGTTGCCTTCCGCGGACATCACATTTTTTGTGCAACCCCAAAGCGCGATCGATGCCCTTCTGGAAGTCGGACACTTGCTGGGTGCCGAGGCGATTCCGGAGCAACTGGCGGCACTCCGCTCGACGGAAGCGGTCGGCGGCTCCATGAAACTTGACGGGGAAGTGCAGCGGGATGCCTGGTTCTTCCTGCGGCGGAGCACCCTGCCGACGGAAACCCTCACTCACAAAACCGGGCGTTTCACATCGCCTGAAACGATTGTCTTTGTGGATTTTCTGGCGAGGTTTGCCGGTTCAGCAGCCCTTGTGGACAAGGCGCTGACGGGAAAGACCCCCCAGTCTTCCGTGGTCGAACTGACGGAACTTGTTACCGCCGCCTGCGGCCCCGAATGTGCATTGATTGTCAACTGGGCCAACGGCCAAATGGCGCCTTCTGGAGTGTTGGTGTTGGAAATCTGCGATCAGCAAAAGGTGACCGCCCTGTTGAACAAAGCCATTTCATTGTTTCCCGAAACCCGGATCGTCGAGGATGGCGGTCTCAAACTTTATAGCACACCCTCCCTCTCGAATCCGCTGACCTCGCCGACTTGGACCGTGACGGACCAATTTCTGATCTTTGGCCTCGAGTCGGCAAGCGTCCTGCGGGCGGCCCGTTCGGAAAGCGCAAACCTCACAACACTGCCGGCCTTCGCTCCGGCACTGTCCACCTACCGCTCCGCAAATGAGGCTTTCGCGTTTGTGGACACCCGCGCCGTGTTTGAGCGCGCCTACGCGACACTGCGTCCCGTTCTCCTCTTCGGAGCCCAGATTCTGCCCGGTGCCAGGGATCTGATTGACACGGGAAAACTGCCGCAAACCGAGACGGTCACCCGCCATCTTCCCCCCATCATCTTTTCCCAGCGGCGATTGGAAGAGGGCGTTCTTCTGGAATCCAGCGGTCCGGTCACCGTAAGCCAGCTGGCTTTCGCCGCAGGGGCGGGTGGATTTCTGGGGGCGTCTTCAAGAAATTAGTTTGCCCGCGAATGTCTTGTGACTTGACCCCCCAGGGGCGAAGGCGCATATTGTCCAGTTCCCATTCAGATGACGACGGCGGGATAGGTTCCCGCCTTTTTCATCGGTGGGCAACCCGATTTTTATGAACTCTGAACTTATAGCGATGCTCGATTACCTCGAGCGTGAAAAAGGCATCAAACGGGAAATTCTCGTGGAGGCAATTTCCGATGCCCTTCTGGCGGCTTCCAAGAAGAGTTTCACGTCCGGAACCCGGGAATTACGCATCGAAATCAACCCCCAGAACGGCGCCATTCGCGCCATGGCCAGGCTGCTCGCCGTGGAAAAGGTGACCAACCCCCATGATGAAATTTTGCTTTCCAAGGCGAGAGCGGTCAAGGCCGACGCCGTGGTGGGTGAGGAGGTTGATATCGAGGTGACTCCGAAGGACTTCGGCCGCATTGCGGCCCAGGCGGCCCGGCAGGCGATCAACCAAAGGCTCCGCCAGATCGAGCGTGAGATGATTTATGAGGAATTCAAGGATCGCGCCGGGGAAATCGTCAATGGGACGGTCCGCCGATTTGACAAGTCCGATGTGATCCTTGATCTCGGGAAATTTGAAGGGGTCATGCCGTCGCGGGAGCGGGTTGTGACGGAAGATTACAATGTGGGGGATCGCCTCCGCGCGTATGTCGTTGCCGTGGATAATGCCTCCCGGGGACCGGAAATCATCCTTTCCCGAAGCCATCCGAATTTTGTGCGCCGACTTTTTGAGCTTGAGGTGAGCGAAATCGCGGATCGTACCGTCGAGTTGAAAGTCATTGCCCGCGAAGCCGGTCACCGGACCAAAGTCGCCGTCCACAGTGAGGATCCCAAGGTGGATCCCGTCGGCGCCTGCGTCGGCATGCGCGGAGCCCGCGTAAAGAACATTGTGCGCGAATTGAACAACGAAAAAGTGGATATCATTCGCTGGGATCCGGATCCCGTGAAATTCGCGACCGCCGCGCTCAAGCCGGCGAACATCCGCAACATCACAGCCGAAGAGGCGACCAAGACGATCCATGTGCTGGTCCACAAGGACGACCTTTCGCTGGCCATCGGACGTCGCGGACAAAATGCCCGCCTGACCGCGAAGCTGACCGGTTGGGAAATTGACATCCAGGAGGACAAGACGGCCGCCCAGGTCATGGTAACAAAAACGGCCGAGGCCGCTCAGACTCTCGCGCCGGCTCTTGGGATCAGTGAGGAGGACGCCCAGAAACTGGCGTCCAGCGGAATGGTTTCGATCGAGGCCGTTCAGACGGCGGACGCGGACGACATTGCGGAAGCCCTTGGGGTGGCTGTCGAGGTCGGACAGAAAATATTGGACGCTGCCCTGGCGGCATCCGGAGAAAAAACCTCGGCAGCTTGACGGAGATGAAACGCTCCCTCCCGCTCAAATTATTTTATGGCAGAGAAAGTTACAAAAAAAACCACGGACGACAAAACATCGAAGCCCCGGCGGGCTTCCTCTGTCACGCGCAAGACTCCAGCTTCTAAAGCGGTTCCGGAGTCTCTCTCTCCGGCGTCAGAAGCCGCGTCGGCATCCAAGCCTGCCCCCAAACAGACGGCGGCCACCGTGGACCTGCTGGAGCCCAGGAAAAAAGTCAAACGAACCGACAGCACGCGAAAGATCACCCCCCTCAAACCTTTTGTCACGCCGATCGGCGCGGCGGTTGAGTTGCCGCCCGTTGAAAAGTCGGCGGAACCCGCCGAGCCCGCGATACCGCTCGATCTGGTAACCGGTGAAGAGCCTTCCCCGGAGGCGGCTCCCGCAGAAGCCGTGCCGGAAAAAAAAGTCCTGCACCTCAAGCCCCCGATCATTGTGAAGGATTTGGCTGATCACCTCGGCCTGAAACCCTTTCAAATCATCAAGGATCTGATGTCCCTTCAGATCTTTGCCAATATCAACCAGACGATCGAGCCGGATGTCGCAGCCAAAGTTTGCGACCTTCATGGAGTCGTTTTTGAGCGTGAGCGCAAGGATACGTCGAAAGGCCACCACAAGGTGGAAGTCAAGGTTGAGGCACCCAAGGAGCCGGAAAAGCCGAAGCCGGATGAACTCTTCCTCCGGGCTCCCATCATCACGTTCATGGGGCATGTGGATCACGGAAAGACCTCCCTGCTCGATGCCATCCGCAAGGCGCGGGTGGCTGCCGGTGAGGCGGGGGGGATCACCCAGCATATCGGTGCTTACAGCGTGGAGCGAAACGGCCAGCGGATCACATTCCTCGACACACCCGGCCATGCGGCGTTTACTGCGATGCGGGCCCGCGGAGCCACCGTTACGGACATTGTCGTGCTTGTGGTGGCGGCCGATGACGGATTGATGCCCCAGACGCTGGAGGCCATTTCGCACGCCCGCGCGGCCAAGGTGCAGATCATGGTCGCGATCAACAAAATCGACATGCCATCGGCCAATGTGGACCGGGTGAAAACCCAACTTCAGGAGAATGGATTGGTTCCGGAGGATTGGGGCGGCGACATCATTTGTCTTCCCGTGAGTGCCATCAAGGGAACGGGTGTGCCCGAGCTTCTGGACATGATGGTCCTGCAGGCCGAGATCTTGGAACTCAAGGCCAGCAACACGGCGGATGCCCGATGCACCGTGATCGAGGCACAGGTCGAGCAGGGCCGCGGCCCGACCGCCACGGTCATCGTTCGCATGGGCACCCTCCGCGTCGGGGATGCCTTTATCTGCGGAAACTACTGGGGCAAGGTCAAACAACTCATCAACGATCTCGGCAAGGCGGTCCGGGAGGCCGGCCCTTCAACGCCTGTCAAGGTTCTCGGACTGAGCGGCCTGCCCAATGCCGGGGACGAGCTTATGGTGATGGCATCGGAAAAATCGGCCCGCATCCTTGGCGAAGAACGCCTCGAGGGAATCCGCCACAACAAACTGGCCGCCCCCCAGCGGGCCACCCTCGAAAATCTCTTCGCCAACCTCGCCCAGGACCAGAAGCCCGCGCTCCAAATCGTGGTCAAAAGCGATGTGCAGGGGTCTCTCGAAGCCATTGTCTCCTCGCTCAAGGACATCCCGCAGAAAAAAATCTCGCTGGAAATCATCCATGCGGCGGTCGGTCCGATCACGGATTCCGACGTCCTCCTCGCCAGCGCGTCCAACGCGATCATCATCGGGTTCAACACGAAGACGGAAAATACCGCCGCCCAATCGGCCAAGCGGGAGGGCGTTCAAATCAAGCTTTACAGCATTATCTACGAATTGCTCGATCAGGTGCGCGAGGCGATGAGTGGCATGCTGGAGCCCGAGCTGCGCGAGGCGATCATCGGCCATGCCGAGGTCCGGCAGGTCTTTGAACTCAGCAAGGGGAAGGTGGCCGGATGCATGGTGACCGACGGACGCATTGCCCGCACGGCGCGCGCCCGCGTGTTGCGTCGCCGCCAGCCGATTTACGATGGCGGGCTGGCCACCCTGCGCCGCTTCAATGACGATGTGAAGGAGGTCCGCGCGGGTCTGGAGTGCGGAATCAAGCTCGGCGATTTTTCCGAATATCTCGCGGAGGACATCATCGAGTGCTACACGCTCGAGAAGATTGCCCAGCAACTCTAGGATTTTCATCGGGGTGGATGCGCCCCGCCTTTTTACCCATGAAACATCGTCTTGAAAGGGTCTGTGAAGTCCTGAAGCGGGAACTCGGGGTCCTCTTTGTCCGGGAGATCGATTTTTCCCCCGTGCTGGTGACGATCAATTCCGTCGATGTGACTCCCGATCTCAAGCAGGCGCATGTCTTTGTCACGGCACTGGGCAGTCCCGGCCAGCAACGCCATGCGCTTGAGAAACTCGAACGTCATCGCGCCCATTTGCAGGGGGAAATCGCCAAAAGAGTCACGTTGAAACACACCCCGCACCTGTTTTTCAAACTCGACGGTTCGATGGAGCGCGGCGCTCGCGTGCTCGGCATCATGGAGGAACTCGGGCTGGATCACTCCGGGGATGTTTGACGAGATTCTTGCCCCTTTGAAAAGTGCGCGGCGCGTGCTCGTGGCCAGCCATGTGCGCCCGGATGCCGATGCGCTGGGGTCCACGCTGGCGGCGGCCCTGTGGTTGAGGGGACTCGGGAAGGAGGTCGTGACCTGGAATGAGGATGGAATGCCGGAAAAATTCCGCTACCTGCCCGGGCACGAGGGGATTACCGCGCCTCCGGAGATTCCGGAGAAGTTCGATGTGTTTCTGGCACTCGACACCTCGGTAAAAAATCGCCTGGGATCCGTGGTGAATGCCATTGCGCCGGGTGCGCTCTGGATCAACATTGACCATCATGTGAGCAATGAATGCTATGGCGATATCAACCATGTCGATCCGACTTCGCCGGCCACGGGACAAATTCTTTATGAGTTTTTTCGCGCCATAGGTGTGGAGATTTCGCATCCCATGGCGGACAACCTCTTCGCGGCAATCTCGACGGACACCGGTTCCTTTCAATACCAGGGGACGGATTCGCGCACGTTTGAAGCGGGCGCCGGATTGATTGCTGCGGGGGTTGATGTGGCGACCCTCTCCCGGGCGATGTATGAGAACCAGCCCAGACGCCGTTTCGAGCTTCTCCGCTTTGCGCTCAACAGGACCGAATTCCACTGTGCAGACCGTATCGCCACCTTCTCGCTGACCATGGAGGATGCCGGTCGCCTGGGGGTTCTCCCGGAGGATAACGAGGGAATCATTGACCAGGTGCGCTCGATTGAAGGCGTGCAGGCGGCCATATTTTTCGAGGAGCTGCCGGAGGGCAGGGTCCGGGTGAGTGCCCGCTCGAAAAATCCCGCGCTGGATGTCTGCAAGATCTGTCAGATTTTCAAGGGGGGCGGCCATCGGTTGGCGGCGGGCGCCCGGATTTCGGGATCTCTCGCACAGGTGCGGGAAGAATTTTTAAAAGTTGTAAGTGATGAAATCCTCAAACGAGATTGACGGTGTATTGTTGGTGGACAAGGCCGCGGGGATGACCTCCCACGATGTCGTCGCGATCACGCGGCGGGCTCTCAACACAAAAAAGGTTGGCCACTGCGGCACGCTGGATCCCCGTGCCACCGGACTTCTGCTCCTTACGCTCGGACGCGGAACAAAGATTCAGGATCTCCTGATGAGCGAGGACAAGGAATACGTGGGAACCATGGAACTCGGGAAGATCACCAACAGCCAGGATGCGGACGGCATCGTGACAGAAAGTCGGCCGGTTCCCCAACTCGCTTCGGAACAGATCGAGCAGGCGTTCTCGAAATTTCATGGCGATTTTTATCAGACACCGCCGATGGTGAGTGCCATCAAAATTGATGGGGTCCCGCTCTACAAACTGGCGCGCCGGGGGAGGGAGGTCGCGCGCGAGCCGCGCTTTGTCCATGTCTATGCGCACGAGATTCAGAAAATCCGACTCCCGGAAATTGATTTTCGCGTCGTCTGCAGCAAGGGCTTCTACGTTCGCACCTATGCCCATGACATCGGGCAGGAACTTGGCTGCGGCGCCCACCTCAAGTCCCTCCGGCGCACGAAGTCCGGACGATTTCATGTGGAGGACGCGCTCCCGGTCGAGGATTTGAAGTCCGGATCCCTGGACTCCGTCATGCCTCGCATTCTGTCGCTGCCTGCTGTCTCGAGGCTGCGCGGCGCTTGAGCGCGGGGCGTTCGGATCTTCTGCGGGGGTGGATTCGGTTTAAGAATGAAAGTCTTTCACAAGCTGAGTGAGTTGGGCGCGGTTCCCGGGCCTGTGGTGATCGCCGCCGGGGTTTTTGATGGTCTGCACCTCGGCCATCAGGCGGTGCTCAAGTGTGCCTTGGAAACCGCGCGAAGTGTGGCCGGCACGGCTGTCGTGCTGACGTTTGACCCGCACCCTTCGAAAATCCTGCGTCCGGATAACGCCTCCCGACTGCTGACCTCCACCAGACACAAACTCCGTTTGATGGAGGATTTTGGAATGCCTGCGGTGCTTGTGTTGCCGTTTGATCGGGATTTTGCCTCGGTGGGGGCGGAGGATTTTCTGCGTGCCTTGAAGGCCAGCACCCCGCAGCTCACCCGAATTTGCGTGGGACAGGGTTGGCGATTCGGACATGAGAGGCGGGGGGATGCCGGGTTGCTCCAACGGGTTGGCCGGGACTTGGGGTTTGAAACAAGCGAGGTGCCACCCATTCAGATCCACGGAATCACGGTGAGCAGCACGCGGATTCGTCAACTTGTCGAGGCGGGGGATCTGGCGGACGTCCGCAGGTTCCTCGGCAGAAACTATTCGGTGTTTGGCACCGTCAGGAAGGGGGATGGCCTCGGAAGACAAATCGGCTTTCCCACGGCAAACCTTGCAACGCACAATGAACAATTTCCGCCAAACGGGGTCTATTGCGTCCGGGCAAGAGCCGGGGACCGAAACCTGGTCGGGGTCGCCAACATCGGGATCCGTCCCACCGTCCAGGCTGCCGGTGAGCGACTCCTTGAAGTGCATCTGATCGCATTCGAGGGCGACCTCTATGGACACGATCTCGAGACGGAATTCGTGCGCTTCCTGCGCCCGGAAAGGAAATTTCCGGATGTGGCCGCCCTCCGGGACCAAATCGCACGCGACGTGCAGTCCGCCTGCCGGGCGGAGGCATCCGCTCCGGACTTGCGTGACGGGGAGGCTTGAGGAACAATCCCCTTCATGCCAAGCGATCATGGCTCCGATGCGCCGGGGATTTTCCCAAACCTCGTGAACGGGCGGCTTGGTGCAGCCAGGAAGCCTGCGATCCGCCGGATTCCGGAAAGGAAGCGTCGTCTCCTATGAAACGGGATTCCCTGCTGACGGTTTACGATCAACTGACCAAACTCATCGACAAGTTGCCGGGGGGGCTCCAGAAGCCGATTCTCCGGGAACTCACCCCCATCCGACAGGTTTTTCTCGAACAGCGGCCGCCTCGCATCATGCTGGTGGGAGATCCTTCGGAAAGCGCTCCGGAGTTTCTTGCCTCGCTTGGCGCGACCCGGCTCGAGACAGGCGGTAGCGACAATGGGTGGCGTTCGTATCGCATTGCAAGGCGGGGCGGAGTCCTCCTCCTGGACGCCCGGAAGGATGTGCCGCAGGAGCACGTGCAGAATGCCCTGCTCCGCCATCAACCGGACGTGGTCCTTTTTCTTGAGGCGCCCGGAGTTCCGGCTTCCGAGTGGAAGGAATTCGTCGCGCTCTGCGGTCTTGTGGAATCTCCTGTCGTCGCCCTGGCCTCGGGAAGTGCCTTTCGTCTCCAGGCGCAGCTGTCCGCGGAACACACCCTTGCGCGCCGCGTGCTCCGCGTGGTGTCCCGGCAGGATCCCGCCTGCGTCGAGGCCATTTGCGCGGCACTCCCGCTCTCCGCCCAACTGGAATTCGCCCGTCTGACCAATGCCCGGCGGGCACAGGCACACCTCGCGGGCTCGCTCCTCAAATCGTTTAGCGCACTCTGTGGCGTGATCGGGGTGCAGCCGATTCCTCTGGCGGACATGCCCATCCTGACCACCCTCCAAACATTGATGGTCGGTCTGATCATCCACACCACCGGACGTCCGTTCAGCCCGCGGCTCGTTGCGGAGTTTTTTGGAGTGCTCGGATTCAATATTGGTGCCGGACTCCTACTGCGTGAAGGCGCCCGCATGATTGTCAGGATCATTCCGATCTGGGGAAATGCCGTCTCAGGGTTTATCGCGGGCGCCGGAACCTACGCAATTGGCAAGGCGGCGATTGCCTACTTCATCGAGGGCACTCCTCGAAACGAAACCCGAAAAATCTTTCGCTCCCTGCTGCCGCGCTTCGGGAAAAAACCAAAACTCCCGCCCGCACTTCCCGATCCCACCGGACCCAATCCGTCGAAGCCAAAAAATTGACAGACGACGGACTGGGATTCCCGGAACGACGCATTGGGTAAACTCCGCCACAGGGGGCGGATGCAAAAACACATCAACGAACCATCCCGACCTCCCGGCGGGTGGCTTCGGATGGCTTTTTCTTCTTTTTATCGGCAAGAAATTTTTCCATGGCGGAGAGCGTCTGATCGCTCACATGGTGTTCGATGCCCTCGGCGTCCGCGCGGGCTGTTGGGGGCGGGACTCCCAGGGCCTCCAGAAAGGCCACAACCTTCTCGTGCCGCGCCCGGGTTTTCCCGGCCAACTTCCGTCCGGCCTCCGTCAGAAAAATGGACCGATACGGCTGGGTGACCACCAACCCCTCCCGCTGCAGTCGCTGCACCGTCCGGATCACCGTCACGTGCGTCACGCCCAACGATCTGGCCAGATCGGTTGCCCGCGCCTCGCCACAATCCGCTATGAGTTCCGCGATCGCCTCAACGTAGTCCTGTGCCCGCTCCTGGGCATGTTGAAGACGTGTCTGCTGTTGCCACCGTGCGGTGTCCGGATCGTTCCGGGGAGTGCGTCCCCTTGCCTTCGCTGTCATGAAAAAGAGTGTGCCGCCGGAAAAGACGATTGACAAGCCCAGGCTACGAGGTCTATTGTTTGCCCCACAATGTAGCGAATGCTACAAACACGAGCATGAAGAAATCTATTGGGGGAATCGAATGAACAGGACGCGGGGTTCGGAGCCGGGAAATCCCTGTTTGGAACTGGAAGCCTGGAAGCGCCAGGCGGCGGAGGTGAGCCTTCCGGAAGTGCATCGCAGCATCGCGGTGCCGGGGAGTGGCTCGTTTTGGCGAAAGATGATGGCCTTCGCGGGACCGGGTTTTCTGGTGGCTGTGGGTTACATGGATCCGGGAAACTGGGCGACGGATTTGGCGGGTGGCGCGAAGTTCGGGTATTCGCTGCTGTTTGTGATCCTGCTGTCGAATCTGATGGCCATCCTCCTCCAGCATCTTTGCGTGAAGCTGGGGGTGGTGACCGGACGGGATCTGGCCCAGGCGTGCCGGGATCACTATTCGCGGCCCGTGGTCTGGTTTTTGTGGGTGATTTGTGAGCTGGCGATTGCGGCCTGTGATCTTGCCGAGGTCGTGGGATCGGCGATCGCCCTCCAGTTGCTGTTTGGAATCCCCCTGGTTTGGGGTTGCGTGATCACCTGTCTGGATGTCCTTGCGGTGCTTTATCTCCAGAGGAAGGGCTTCCGGTATGTGGAGGCGATTGTGGTGACGCTGATTTTGACGATCGGGGGGAGTTTTGCCGCGCAGTTGGTTTTTGCGAAGCCGAGCCTGACCGGGGTGCTGATGGGTTTTGTGCCGACGGCGGAAGTTTTTCGAAATCCGGAAATGCTTTATCTGAGCATCGGCATCCTGGGGGCGACCGTGATGCCGCACAATCTCTATCTGCATTCATCCATTGTGCAGACGCGCAAGTTTGCGCGCTCGCCGGAGGGCAAGCGCGAAGCCATCAAATTTGCGACCATAGATGGCACGAGTGCCCTGATGTTCGCGCTGTTTATCAACGCGGCCATTCTTGTGCTCTCCGCTGCGGCGTTTCATTGGTCCGGACACCAGGATGTGGCGGAAATCCAGCATGCCTACAAGTTGCTGAGCCCGATTCTCGGGGTTGGCGTGGCAAGCACGCTCTTCGCAGTGGCACTTCTTGCCGCAGGGCAGAACGCCACGCTCACCGGGACGCTGGCCGGACAGATCGTCATGGAGGGCTTTCTGAATTTCCGAATGAGACCCTGGCTCCGGCGTCTGGTCACCCGGATGATCGCAATCGTTCCGGCGGTATTTGTCATTGGGTATTTTGGCGAAGGCCGCACGACCGATCTCCTGGTGGCGAGTCAGGTCATCCTGAGCATGCAGCTGGGCTTTGCGGTCTGGCCGCTTCTTCGGTTTACCGGAGAAAAATCGAAGATGGGCGAGTTTGTGAACCCACTTTGGATTGCCGTTCTGGGATGGACGACGGCTTTTGTGATCATTACGTTGAATCTCAAACTTCTCTTCGATCTCTTTGTGCCGGAAGCCGTGCGCCGGGCGATCGCCACGAGGCTCGGACTCCCCTAATGCCATGTATGACATCATTCTGATTCCTCTGGAGAATACTCCGGCCGACGAAACCATTTTGGAACACATTCGCCCGTTGGGAAGGCTCGTCGGTGCGAAATTTATTCTGATCCATGTGGCGGACGGTTTTGGAGCCAGGCATTATGAGCAACTCAATTTGGCGGAAAGCGAAGAGATCCAGGCTGACCGGGCCTATCTCGAGAGCCGTGCGGGTGCGCTTCGGGCGGAAGGGTTTTTGGTTGAGAGTGTCCTCGCGATGGGGGATCCGCCGGCCGAGATCATCAAGTTTGTGGAGACGCATCCGGTGGATCTGATCGCCATGTCCACTCATGGCCATCGTCTGATTGGTGATCTCCTCCACGGTAGCACCGCCGACAAGGTTCGCCACCGGGTGGGGGTGCCCGTTCTCCTTCTGAAAGTCAAACCCTGAAACGCATCGTGGGTTTTCGATGCCGTTTTCGGATTTTACCCGCTGTGGGGGAAGGCTAGCCGAGTTTGATGCGCTGGCCGGGATTGGGAACGATGATTTCCGTTTTTGGGAGTTGTTTGTAGAGTTCGAGCTCGAACCAGTTCAGGGCCGGGGTGTCCCCATGCACGAGCACCACTTTGTCGGGCTCCAGATGGAGCGCGTAGTTTTTGAGCGAGTCGCGGCACGCATGCGCGCTGAACTGGAACTCCTCGATATGGCATCTGAGCGGAATGGGGGTGGCTCCTTCTTCGAGGGCGACCGGGTGATTGCCCGGCGCGCTGCGGATACGGCCTGCCGGAGATTCGGGATCGGAGTAGCCGACAAAAAAGAGGCGCTGATTTGCGTCTCCGAGCACCTTCCGACAAAAAATATTTGAGAGCGTGTGCTCGGTCATCATGCCGCTCGAGAGGGCAAAGAGGCATTTTTTCCTTGGGGCGGCAGTGTGGATTTCGTTGCCGGAAAGAACGTAGGGCGCCATTTCCTGTAGAAGCTGAAGTTCCGGATGGTGTCGGATGGATGAGGCGGCGAGCGCGTCGTAGATTTCCGTGATCTTTGTGCTTAATCCGCCGATGTAAATGGGGACATGCGCGAGCAATCCCCGGATGCGCATTTTCCAGAGCATGGCGAGCACCTCCTGGGTTTTTCCCAGGGCAAAGACCGGAATGGTGACGCTGCCGCCATCCTCAAACGCCCGACGAATGCCGCGCGCGAGACGATCCTCCTCGTCGGCGCGGGAGAATCCCAGGGGAACCGGCGAGTCTCCCCGTGTGGTTTCCATGATGAGCACCTCGACATCCTCCCGGGGGAAGTCGGCTCCCTTCATGAGTGTCTGGCTGTCGAAATTGACATCCCCCGTGTAGAAGACCGTGTGATCCCTGTAGCGGAACAAAATGCCGACCGAGCCCAGGATGTGGCCCGCATCGAAAAATTCAAAGGTGACTTCGCTGTCGTCCGTTGAGGGTTCTCCGAGGAGGTTGAAACGTTTCCTGACCGGTCGGGAATGCCACGCGCGCGCACAAAACTCGACGCCCCGATGGGTGAAGAGCGGGTATTCGGTGATTCCCGATTCCTGGCGTTGCCGGGTCATGACATTTACCGAGTTGTGCAGCATCACGTCCGCAATCCGGGCGGTTTGTTCGGTCATGTATACGCGGGCCTGTGGTTCCCGGCGCGTCAGCACCGGAAGGCTGCCCACATGATCCTGGTGCGCATGCGTGATGAAAATGGCGTCCACCCGACCCTCGGGCACGGGAGAAAAATTGGGAGTCGCCGCGAGTCCTTCGCGCTTGGGATGCATTCCCGCATCCAGGATCAGATGCTTCCCGCCGAGTGTCAGCCAATACGAATTGGCCCCGATCTCCGTGCGGCGCGTCAAATTCACCAGTTCCATTCCCGACCAAACTGTCGGAGCCGGGGCAATTCCTCAATGAAAATTCCTTTTTCCCGGTGGGTTTGGGGGCTCGGGCGGCGGGGAAAATGCGGGATTCCCCGGGTTTTCCGACAAGCTGCTGGATTTTCCCGCGCGGCATCGTAGTATCGCGCGCCATGAAGTATATCTTTGTGACAGGCGGAGTGGTGAGTTCCCTCGGAAAGGGGTTGGCGGCGGCCTCATTGGGGACGCTTCTGGAGCGGCGGGGACTTCGGGTGGTGCTCCAAAAACTGGATCCTTATCTCAACGTGGATCCGGGAACGATGAACCCCTTCCAGCACGGCGAGGTCTATGTTCTGGCCGATGGCGCGGAAACCGATCTCGATCTCGGCCATTACGAGCGCTTCACAAACTGCGTGCTGACCCGCTCGAACAACCTGACAAGCGGGCAAGTCTATGAAACGGTTCTGGCAAAGGAACGGCGGGGGGACTACCTCGGCAAAACCGTCCAGGTCATTCCTCACATCACGGACGAAATCAAGGGCCGGATCCGCGAGCTGGGAGAAACCTCCGGCAGCGACATTGTGATTACCGAAATTGGGGGAACCACCGGCGACATCGAGGGTCTCCCCTTTCTCGAAGCCATCCGGCAGTTCATCCTCGAGGTCGGCCCGGAGAATGCGATCATCATGCACGTGACCCTCGTGCCGTTCATCAAGGCGGCAGGCGAGTTAAAAACGAAGCCGACCCAGCAGAGCGTCGCCAAGCTCCGGGAGATCGGTCTTCAACCCCAGGTTCTCATCTGCCGCACCGAGATGCCGCTCGACAAGGAGGTGCGTCAGAAGCTCTCGCTCTACTGCAATGTTCCGATGGACGCCGTGATCGAGGCGGGTGATGTCGAGCACACGATCTACGAATCCCCGCTGAACCTCCAGGCGGAAGGGCTTGACTCCACGGTGTGCCGAATCCTTCGGCTCGACACCCCGCAGCCGGACATGACCGATTGGAGCAAGTTTGTCCAGCGGGTGATCGCGCCCAAGAAGCGCGTGAAAGTCGCGATCGTCGGGAAATACATCGAACTTCAGGATGCCTACAAGAGCATCTACGAATCCCTCACGCATGCCGGCGCCTCCCACGACTGCGGGATTGACCTCGTTCTCGTGGATGCGGAGGATATCGAGCAGGAGGGTGCCGACAAATACCTGCGGGGAGTCGCCGGAGTTCTGGTTCCCGGCGGATTCGGTGACAGGGGCGTGGAGGGGAAAATCGCCGCCGTGCGCTATTCGAGAGAGTCCCGCACGCCGTTCCTCGGCCTGTGTCTGGGAATGCAGGTTGCAACCATCGAGTTTGCGCGCCACGTCTGTGGACTGGAGGCCGCCAACAGCACAGAGTTCGACCCCGCCACCCCGTATCCGGTGATCTGCATCCTGGAGGAACAAAAGGATGTGACCGAAAAGGGTGCCTCCATGAGGCTGGGAACCTGCCCCACCGCCCTCGGGAAAAACACGCTGGCCCACCAGGTCTATGGGAAATCCCTGATCATGGAACGCCATCGCCACCGGTATGAATTCAACATGAGCTACCGGGAAATCATGGAGAAACGCGGCTTTGTCATTGCCGGCACCTCACCCGAAGGCGACCTGGTGGAACTCGTCGAGCTTTCCAATCACCCCTGGTTCATCGCCTGCCAATACCACCCGGAGTTCCAATCAAAACCCAACTCTCCGCACCCGCTCTTCAAGGGTTTCATTTCCGCCTGCCTGGCCCACGAGGACTGAGAACCTGCGGGAAAAGTGCCAGCCGCCAGCTTGCGGCGGAAAAACGGCGTCCTGCCGCGTTGTGACTGTGTGCATTTGCTGCCGACAACCAAGTTGGCCCCGGAGCGGGCCAAGCGGAAACCACCCTTCCATCCACACGGATGTGTTGATTTTTGAAATGTAGGTCTCAGACCTTTTTGCGACGGCGGAGGAGCAGGGTGAGTCCGGCACCCATGCCGAACAGCGTTCCGATGCTCGGCTCAGGCACCACGGTGAGGGTCAGGGTATTGGAACTCCAATTCAGGGTTGATCCCGAGAACGCTCCAGGGATCGTACCCAGGGTGAAACTCGTCGCGGCAGCACTTCCAGCGACCGTCATGAGCGTGTAGGTGCCATTGGCAAGGCCGCCGCCGTCGAAGATGTCCACGGTGTAGGTGCCGGTGCCGGTCTGGTTGCCGGTGACGACAACCTTGGTGGCGCCAACCGACCCGTTGAGATCAAAGGCCAGGCGCGAGGAACTCGTGAGGGAGAAATCCTCGACATTCAGCGCGATTCCCGAGGAAAGGCGCAGCGTGTCGGTGCCTGTGCCATCGCCAAGCGCGAGGTCCCCGGCGGCCACGGCGTCGTTGTGGCCTGCGACGAGAGTGCCCTCATTGACGGTCATGCCATTGGTGAAGGTGTTGTCCGCACTCAGCAGAAGTGTGCCGGCACCGACTTTGGTGAGACCTGCGGTGCCGCTGATCACGCCGCTGATGGTCAACTGATCGGCATCCACACCGATCCGTGCGTTTCCGAAGGTTCCCGTGTTCACCCCGCCGCTCCAGGTGTTGGTGCCGCTGACGCTGCGCAGGGATCCGGCGTCGTTGTGCCCTTGACCGCGAAGGGTGAGGGCTTTGTTTGCGATTGTGACATTGTTGACCAGCTCAAGAGCGTCGTTGTCATGGTCCTTGGTTCCCCCGCCAAAGAAGACATTGGCCGTGCCGGTTCCCAATGCGTTGTTGTGCTCGGCCCGAAGAACTGTCGAACCCCATTTGTGGGTGGCTCCGACCTGGGTGTCGCCGGTGTAGGTGTTGTTACCCTGCAGACGGACCACGGCGTCCGCACCATCCGTCGTGAACGCCACGGTTCGGGCTCCCCCGGATTCGCTGATGGTTCCGCTCAGCGTGAATGTTGATATGTCGCTAAAAATAAATCGGAGGCTAGTGCTGCCAAAGATCACATTATTTGTGTAGGTCTGAGACAAACCTCCCAGACACAAAACGGCTCCTGAACCAAGGATGTTGACCGTATTGCCATTCAACGCGGCCGCATGACCTGCCCAGACCGTCCCGCCGATGATCTTCACTTCGCCGGTGAAAGTGTTGCTGCCGGAGAGATAAAGTCTTCCGCTGCTGGCATCGAGATCGAATCCCTTGGTTCCGGTGAGGACGGAGGAAATCTGCAGATAATCCTGAAGGCTACTGTTCAGACGTTTGAAAGTCGGCTTTCCGCTGGTGGTGTCCAGGTTGATGGTCCCTCCGACAACCTTCCATGCAGTCGTCGTGACGCCATCCACGTTGATGCCGCCAAGGGTGATGGTGCCGGTGTTGGTAATGGTGCGTCCAGAGTCGGAGCCACTGAAGGTGGCCACGGCATCGATTCCTCCGGCTATGACCCCTCCGTCCCACTTTAAACTGTCGTTCCAAGTGCCAGAGCCAGTGATACTCTGCCATGTGCCGTCGGCACCATAGGAACTAAGAGCGAGACCGAACGAAGCAACCAGAGGGAGAAGAACGCAGGAGAACGAACGGCGGAAAAAGCGTCCGCGAAGGAAGTGGGAAACGGAGGGCATAATTTATAGGGGATTGTGACGATAATGAGTCGTAAGACGTGTGTCTTGTAAAGAAAAATTTTGCGACCAAGGCGATTTTTTTGACTTACGTATTCCGCAGAAAGTTCCGTCGCATCGTGGCGGCATGACTTCCCTCGGGTGCCACTCGAGTCCATATATTTTACTGGAAATTTAGACCATTTTCCTCAAAGATACCTGTTTCGCCGCGCCATGTGTGCGAAAACGCC
>JACSRU010000149.1 GCA_014879575.1 Chthoniobacterales bacterium
CTTCGCCGCCGCCGAGCGGAGCTGTTCCGACATTGCCGGTCCCCTGGTCGCCGCCGAAGCCACTGGCCCCGTCCTGCGTTTCATCTCCTCCGGGGATTTCGGGCGCTCCATCGTAAACGCCTTCAAAGACTTTCTGATCCGGGATGGAATCTGCAATCTGCTCGATCAAGGACTGAATTTGTTGGATGGTTTGGGCATCCAGCGTGCGGACGCCATCAACCTCAAGAGTTCCATTCGGGCCGCGGCTCAAGGTCACCTTCTGTCCATCGGTCAACGTAATTTCCTGACCGTTGAGTGCCTCGACGTCCGTGAGTCCGTGCGGCAGATTTACCGTGACAGTGACGCGTCCCCCCGCCATATTTGTGACCGTCACCTGGATGAGTGTGCCCCGGATCCCTGCGACGCCCAGCGGGGTGCCGATGCCAAAGGTGGAGCCTTTGTTCAGCTTGGCCACATCGGCGACGACGCTTCCCTCATTGACCGAGAGTTTCGTCTGGGAAATGGAAGGCTCTTCCTTGATATTTTTGAAATCCGTTTTATTCGAGTCGAACGGGGTTTGCAGGAAGGTATCAATCGCGAAGGTGGTGTTTGGTTGAATGGTGATCGTCGCGCCGTTGGAGAACAGGAGCCAGGCTTTGGAGTCCGCGCCGGTTTTGATTACATAGTTTTGCTGAACAAACCCGCCCTCCTTCAGGGCCTCGGAAGGTTTTTTGGGGGCACTGACAGTCACCGATCCCTGAACCTTCAGGACACGGGCGTTACCCTCCTTGCCACCTTGCAACTCGGCGAGTCCACGATTTGTTCCGCCCAGCAAAAATGCCAGAGCCAACAGAAAAACGACGGGGAAAGTTTTCATCGGTTGATACGATGGCATAAGCCGCCCTCGAAGGAAAGGGGAAAGTGCGGGTTTCAGCACTTTTTTCGGCGGGGCAAAGAGGGGGGTTATTCCGGCGATTCGCGCCAGAATTTTTCAAAGGCTTCCGTCCAGTCGCGGGACTCGACTTTTCCGCGACCCGCGAGTCCCATGTGGTGGCGGAGGGAGGGATCTTCCACGAGGCTCCGGATGGCGCCCGCCAACTCCGTGGCATCGAGGGACTTCGTGACAAAGCCGTCCTTGCCATGTTGCACGAGATCCCTTGGGCCGCCGACATCGGAGACGATGGCGGGAATCCCCGAAGCCTGGGCTTCGAGGACCACATTGCCGAAAGTGTCCGTTGTGCTGGGAAACACAAAAATATCCGCCGAGGCATAGGCGGCGGCGAGATCCTCGCCCTGGAGATAGCCGGTAAAAATGGCATCCGGCAGAAGGCGTTTCATGTCATTCATGTAGGGACCGTCGCCCACGAGGAGCGGTCGGGCGGGCACCCTGGCATCCGCCAGACGGCGGGTGGCCGCCACAAGGACATCCAGATTTTTTTCCTTGGAGACCCTCCCGACAAAAAGCATGCCGGTCTCCCCGTCGCGCAGACCGCGGGACTTCCAGAAGTCCGGATTCCTTTTTGAGGGATGGAAAAGCCGGGTATCGAGTCCTCTCGGGAGGATGTGCAATTTTTCCCGGGCAATGCCCTTTTCGATCCAGCATTTGCGGTAGTCCTCGGAGTTCACATAGACGACATCGAGCTGGCTGTAGAACCAATGCATGAAGTTCCAGGTGAGCGTCTCCATGAACGAATCGTCGGTCAGGATGCGGACGTATTGCGGGAAGTCGGTGTGATAGATTCCGACGGTGCGGAGTCCGAGGGTCTTGGCCGCCGCCAGGGCGCTCAGGCCGGTTGGACCGGGGGTGCTGATGATGATTTCCGAGAATCCGCCGCGTTCGAGGTAGTCGAAAATTTGGAGTGCCGGCGGAAAACTCAGTCGCTGGAGCTCGTATTCCGGCAGCTCGAATTCCCCGATGGGCTGGAAATTTTTCAAGGGGATTCCGTGATCTGCGACCTCGGAGCGGCAGGTGATGACCGTGATGTCGTGGCCCGCCGCAGTGCCTGCCGCCGTCATCTTGCGGATTGTCGTGGCCACGCCGTTCACATCCTCAAGAGTGTCTGTGAACCACGCCCGCTTGCGATTTTTCAGAAGATCCGGGGTGGTTCCACAGAGGGTTCGGGTGGAATCCCGGAGCCACTCCCGGCGGGGAAGCCGAAAGGCGTGAATATACGGACTGAGCAGCCCGACAAGCGGTGCCGCCGGGATGAGAGTCTGGATGCTCTCAAAATATTTGCCGGAGGAAATCTGCCGGATGAACTGGGTGACAAACTGGTAGCCGAGCTGGTTGGAGATCAGGTTGGCCATGAGGAAGGCGCGCCGCTCGGGCTCGGCGACGCCTGCGGTGACCTTCGCGATGGCGGCCTTCATTTCCGGTTTGCCAAAGAACGAAGCCAGATCCTTCCAGAGCGAGGAGGAGCCGGCTTTTGCCATGTCAAAAATTTTTCCGGTGGCCACCCCTTGGATCAGGAAGCCGAGTTTGTCGGCGAGCGAGAATTCGGTGGGATCCTGGCCCTCCATGAAACGCGAGAAAATTTTTTCCAGGAGGCTGGTTCCGGGGTCGCCGGGTTTGAGAGAGAGGCGGGCCTTGGCATACTGGAAGGCCGTGCTGTAGGTGCTGTGGGCGAGGGTGAGGGGGGTTCCGGATTCCCCGCCGGCCTCGCAGGCACCCTTGCGCACATGGTCCAAAAATTCGCGGGACTCCCCGCACTTCGGGGTCGTCGTGAACGCCCTCGCCGGGTGCGTGCCGCCATGATCATCCGATCCGCCGGTGAAAACTTTTTTCCAGGCTTCCTCATGGGTGGGTGCCAGGCCGGTTCTGGCGTTGAAAATTTCGATGTGTCGCGGGGTCAATTTGCCGAACACCTCGCGGGTGACATCGCTTACGAGGTGGGAATATCTCCCGTTGATCCCTTCAAAATGCCGGAACAACAACGCCAGCTTCTGGAGGTGGAGGGCCGTCAGTTTTTCATTGAGGTTGTGAAACGGGTGGGCAATGGCGTGGGGGATCGCCTCCGCCGCCAGCAGCGACTGCATATCGTAGATGTTCTCCCGGGCATCCTGGATCTGGCGGTGCTGGGCTTCGGAGATTCCCCAGACGAGGATGTGAACCCGGCATTCGTCCTCGGGAAAAAACGCGGTGACTTCCTCTCCGATGATGACGTCGGGGAGGTGGGCGATCTCAAGACATCCGCTGATCGTGTTGTGATCGGTGAGTGTGACGAAATCCATGCCCGCCGCCTTGAGGCGTTTGTAGGTTTGCAGCGGATCCGAGTAGCTGGCCGGAAAATCCAGACGCCGCAACACCCAGTCTGCCGCACGATCACTGTGTCGGGAGTGGATGTGAAGATCTGCGCGGGAGGTTGTTGAGTTCATGGTGCTGTCCGGATGCGGTTCACGCGTTTCTCATAGGGCAGGGATTTTCGATCAGCAAGCTTCCGTGCGCTGGCGGACCAGCCAATCCGCATAAGTCATCGGCGCACGGAGGGCGAGCGCCCGGACGACCAGACGCAAAATCTGTTTCCGGATTTGCGGGTATTCCCAATCCGGCGGATGAATCCCGATCCGGGCCAGCGGGACGTTGCGCGTCCGGGAAAAAAGGAGGGCGTTCCATCCGAGGCTGCAACTCCGTCGCCAGGCGGCGCGCACACTCCAGACCTGGCTGCGGCTGCGATGGACGGCATTCGACACAAAATCGCTCACTGTCGCGATCCTTGTCGTGTAGTGAAATCCTGCTTCGCGGACGGCCTCTTCCGCCTCCCCGCCGAGGAGCCAGGCCGGGGCGATGAAGCCGGTCACCTTCACACCGCATCCCTCGACGGCGGCCCGGCCCCGGAGCAAAAGCTCCCGGGCGGACGCCTTGTCCAGGTCATAAAATTCCCCCTCCCCGGCGGTGTAGGATCGCGTGACCAGGCGCTTGAGCGGCCCATCGGATGTTTTGTTTTCCCGAAGATGGTAATACCCGTGCAGCACCGCCTCGTGGCCCCGGGAGCAGGCTGCCCTGAGCCACTCCGTGAACGGGGCGTCCTCGCAGACCAGTCCGTGGTGGTGGTGATCCGGCACCACCAGCAGTGAGGTGCGGGGGAGGCCGACAGACTCCAGATCCGCCAGGATGTCCTCCGTGCGCGATCGGGTGCGCGGACTCACGTCATGAATCGACACCACTAGCGCCCGCCGGGCTCCGCCTTCTTGAAGATCTTCCGTTTTTTGCATTTGCCAAGTGGCTGTGATAAGGGAAACTAACCGGAATGTCAGAAGAAAATCAGAGACCGCCAAACGACAACCGTCAACGCCCGGGCGGAGACAACGACCCGCAAATGAACTGGAGGGGGCTTGTTCTCTTTGCCGTCGCGATCGCACTCATCGGGGGCGCCTTCCTTTTCCGCGGAAACAATTTCGCGCAGTCCGAAACCATCACCTACCCGAAATTTTTGGAGTTCCTTAAAGCGGGCAAGGTCGTCAACACCCCGGAGACTCCCCTCGAACTCGTGGTCGAGGAAGGCCGGAACACCCAGTATCTCGAAGGCAAGATCAAGCAGAAGTCCAAGACAACCGGTGAGGAAGTCGCCACGCCATTCACCACGCCGATCTTCACTTCCTTCAACGGGGAGGAGATCCAGAAGACGCTGTCCGAGGCGGGAATCACCCCGTCCATCGTGCGGAAGTCCGACTACCTGGCTTCGGCCGTCGTCAGCTTTTTGCCCATCCTTCTCTTCCTGGTCATCCTCTACTTCTTCTTCCGGTCTCAAATCAAGATGGCCGGCAAGGGGGCGCTGAATTTCGGAAAATCCAAGGCGCGGATGTTGTCGAAGGAAAAAAACCGGGTCACCTTCAAGGACGTTGCCGGCGTCGAAGAGGCGAAGGATGAAGTCCAGGAACTCGTCGAGTTCCTCAAGGATCCGAAGCGTTTCCAGAAGCTCGGCGGACGGATCCCCAAGGGAATTCTCATGGTGGGATCGCCGGGAACGGGAAAGACCCTTCTGGCGAGAGCCATTGCCGGGGAGGCGGATGTCCCGTTCTTTTCCATCAGCGGATCGGACTTTGTGGAAATGTTCGTCGGGGTCGGCGCCTCGCGCGTGCGGGACATGTTCGAGCAGGGGAAAAAGTCCGCTCCATGCCTGATGTTCATTGACGAAATTGATGCCGTGGGGCGCCATCGCGGCCACGGCCTTGGCGGCGGACACGACGAACGCGAGCAGACGCTCAACCAGCTTCTCGTGGAGATGGACGGATTCGACACCCAGGATGGCGTGATTATCATCGCCGCGACGAACCGGCCCGACGTGCTCGATCCCGCCCTCCTTCGCCCGGGCCGCTTTGACCGCCAGGTCACGGTGGCCCTGCCCGACGTCAAGGGACGGGAGGAAATTTTGAAGGTCCACTCAAAAAAGGTGAAGCTCGGGGAGGCTGTGGATCTCGCCGTTCTCGCCCGGGGCACTCCCGGATACTCGGGTGCCGAGCTGGCCAATGTCATCAACGAGGCCGCCCTGCTCGCCGCCAGAAAGGGGTTGAAGGCGATCGGGCAGCGGGAACTCGAAGAGGCCCGGGACAAGGTGCGCTGGGGCAAGGAACGCCGCAGCATGGCCATGAGCGAACGGGAAAAAATCTCGACCGCCTGGCACGAGGCCGGTCACGCCCTGATCAACGTCCTGCTCGAGCACACGCACCCGCTGCACAAGGTCACAATCATCCCGCGCGGTCCCTATCTCGGTGCCACGATGTATCTTCCCGAGGGGGACAAATACTCGACGCAACAGAAGGAGGCGTTGGACCTTCTTGCCGTGACCATGGGAGGACGCATCGCCGAGGAAATGTTTACCAACGATGTCTCAAACGGCGCCGCCGGCGACATCCGTCAGGCGACCTCCCTCGCCCGCCGGATGGTTTGCGAGTGGGGCATGAGCTCGCTCGGCATGATCAGCTTCACGGAGAGCAACGATTACGTTTTTCTCGGTCGCGACATGGGACGCGCCCGCGAACACAGCGAGGCCACCGCCCAACTCATTGACGCCGAGGTCAAGCGGATTATTGACCAGGCTTACGAGCGGGCAAAAAAGATCCTGGAAGACCACCGCACGGACGTGGAAAAAATCGCCAAAGCCCTGCTGGAATACGAAACGCTCGACGCCTCGCATGTGAAGGAAATCATCGAATTTGGCGAGCTTCGCAATCCCCCGATCCAGGAAGTCGCGCCGCCGCCCCTGCCGCCGCCTCCATCGGGAATTGCCTCGGAACCCCCCGAGACAATCAAGCCCGAACTCCCGCCGGGTGGCCTGGGCTCGCCAGCACCAGCTTGATGCCGGCGTGGAGGCGGGAAGCTTTCGCAAGGGTTTTTTTCGGTGGAGATCTTTTTGTGGAAGGATTGGCATGGGATTTGCTGTATTCTCTCTTCCAGTCCCGTGAAAAATCTCCGCCATAAAAATGTTTGTGCCCCATCGCATCGGAAGATAAAAGATGCGCGCCGCAATGGAATTGCAGGGGGTCCGGCGGTGCGGGATGACCCTTGAAATTGGAATAAAAAGCATGCAGACAAAACCGACCCGTCGAACCGGCCCACCACCCAAGCAGGGACTCTATGATCCCGCGTTTGAACATGACGCCTGTGGCGTTGGCTTTCTGGTGAATATGCGGGGGGAGAAGTCGCATGCGATTGTCCGGGATGCACTGACGATTCTGCGCAATCTGGACCATCGTGGAGCCTGCGGCAGCGAGCGCAATACCGGCGACGGTGCCGGCATCCTGCTTCAGATTCCGGACAAATTTTTCCGGCGGGTGTGCGGGGAGGCGGGGTTCGCGCTGCCGACGCCGGGTCAGTATGGCGTGGGCATCATTTTCCAGTCGCCGGATGAGAAGATGATTGCCGGAGGGCAGTCGTTGTTCGAGAAGCTGGTGGCGGAGCAGGGTCTCGCCTTGCTTGGTTGGCGGGATCTTCCGACCGACAACGCATCGCTCGGTGCGTCAGCCTGTGCGAGTGAGCCGCGGATGCGTCAGGTATTCATCGGGCGCAAGCCGGGGTGCAAGGATGTGGCGGATTTCGAGCGGCAGCTCTACGTTGTCCGCAAGCGGGCATCGAACAGCATTCGCCTCGCGGGCGTTGACCCGGTGTGGTTTGTCGCCACGCTTTCCAGCAGGACAATCGTCTATAAAGGCATGCTTATGCCTGAGCAGGTGGATGCCTATTTTGCGGATTTGAAGGATCCGGATGTGGAGTCGGCGCTGGCACTCGTGCACTCGCGGTTTTCCACGAATACCTTTCCGAGCTGGGAGCGCTCCCATCCGTATCGCTACATCGCCCACAACGGGGAGATCAACACCCTGCGTGGAAACATCAACTGGATGCACGCGCGTCAGGCGCGTCTCGCCAGCGAACTTTTTGGCGAGGATTTGGCGAAGACGTTTCCGGTGATCAATCCCGACGGATCGGATTCCGCGATGTTCGACAACTGTCTGGAACTTCTCACCCTGTGTGGGCGTTCGCTTCCGCATGCGGTGATGATGATGATTCCCGAGCCCTGGGAGTTGCATGAGAGCATGCCGGACGACAAGCGGGCATTTTACGAATATCACTCGTGCCTGATGGAATCCTGGGATGGACCGGCGTCGATCGCGTTTACGGATGGAACCATCATCGGGGCCATTTTGGACCGAAACGGACTGCGGCCCTCCCGCTATTGGGTGACAAAAGACGGACTCGTCATCATGGCCTCCGAGGCGGGAGTTCTTCCGATTGCGCCGGAACGCATCGAGCAAAAAGGCCGCCTGCAACCCGGGCGGATGTTCCTTGTGGACACCTCCGAGGGGCGGATCATTGCCGACGAGGAAATCAAGAGCCGCATCATCCGCCAGCATCCCTACCAAAAGTGGCTGGAGGAAAACCATGTGCTGCTCAGCGATCTGCCGGAGCCGCCGCACGAATACCTCCCCGAGCATGAGACAATCCTGCAGCGTCAGTTGGCGTTCGGATACACCTTCGAAGACCAGCGTGTGATTCTTGAACCGATGGCGAGGGACGGCGTGCAGCCCCTGGGCTCCATGGGCACCGATACGCCCCTGGCGGTACTCTCGGATCGTCCGGTTCTCCTATATAATTATTTCAAGCAACTCTTTGCGCAGGTCACGAATCCACCGATTGATCCCATTCGTGAGGAAATTGTCACCGCGACGACGACGATGCTTGGCTCCGAAGGGGATCTGCTCAACCCGAAGCCTGAGAGTTGCCGGATGATCAAGCTCGATGGCCCGATCATCACGAACGCCGATCTCGAGCGGATTCGGCACATTGAGCGCGAGGGATTTTATCCCGCGACCCTGCCGATTCTCTTCGATCCCTCGGAGCGGGAGCGCGGACTCGAAACCGCGATGGACAAACTTTGCGCCGCAGCGGATGCCGCCATTGCAGACGGGAAAAACATTCTCATTCTGAGTGATCGTGGCGTCAGCAAAAACCAGGTCGCCATTCCCGCGTTGCTGGCCGTTGCCGGACTGCACCACCATTTGATCCGGGAAGGCACGAGAACCAAAATGAGCCTCGTGCTCGAGTCCGGCGAGCCCCGCGAGGTCCACCACTTTGCCCTTCTCATCGGCTATGGGGTGAGCGTCATCAATCCGTATCTGGCGTTTGAGTCGCTGGATGACATGATCCGCCAGGGAATGCTCCCGGGGATCGATCACAAGACCGCCGTCAAAAACTTCGTAAAGGCGGCCGTCAAAGGCGTGGTGAAGACGATGGCCAAGATGGGCATCTCCACAATCAAGAGCTATCGCGGCGCGCAAATCTTTGAGGCACTCGGGCTCCACAGCTCGGTCGTTGACAAATACTTCAGTTGGACGCCCTCGCGCATCGAGGGCGCGGACCTGAAAGTGATCGCCTCCGAGCTTCTGCACCGGCACGCGCGGGCCTATCCCCCCCGTGGCGGGATCAGCCCGACATTGGACGCGGGCGGCGAATACCAGTGGCGCAATGACGGGGAGGAACACCTTTTTAATCCGGAGACGGTTCACTTTCTGCAGAAGGCGGTGCGGACGGATGATTACGCGACCTACAGGAAATACGCGGCACTGGTGAATGATCAGGACCGCAAACTCTACACGCTGCGGGGTCTCCTGGATTTTCAAAAGGGCTCTCCCGTTCCGATTGAGGAAGTCGAGAGTGTGGAGGCGATCATGCGCCGCTTCAAGACCGGCGCGATGAGCTATGGATCGATCTCGCAGGAGGCCCACGAAACCCTCGCGATTGCGATGAACCGGATTGGTGGAAAGTCCAACACGGGCGAAGGAGGCGAAGATCCGGAGCGCTATACCTGGACGAATGCGGCGGGGGATTCAAAGAATTCCGCCATCAAGCAGGTGGCCTCCGGGCGGTTCGGCGTGACTTCCTATTACCTGTCGAACGCCCGCGAACTTCAAATCAAGATGGCGCAGGGCGCGAAGCCCGGCGAGGGCGGGGAGCTGCCCGGGAAAAAAGTTTATCCCTGGGTGGCAAAGACCCGCGGCACCACCCCCGGGGTCGGCCTCATTTCCCCGCCGCCTCACCACGATATTTATTCGATCGAGGATCTGGCGGAGTTGATTCATGACTTGAAAAATGCCAACCGTCGCGCCCGCGTGTCGGTGAAGCTCGTTTCCGAAGTGGGTGTTGGCACAATCGCGGCGGGAGTCGCCAAGGCGCACGCGGATGTCGTGTTGATCAGCGGGTTCGATGGCGGCACCGGCGCCTCGCCGCTTTCCAGCATCAAACATGCCGGCATGCCGTGGGAGATCGGCCTTGCCGAGACGCACCAGACGCTCGTTCTCAACAATCTCCGCAGCCGGATTGCCGTCGAGACTGACGGCCAGCTCAAGACCGGGAGGGATGTCGCCATTGCCGCCCTTCTCGGAGCCGAGGAGTTTGGCTTTGCCACCGCCCCCCTGGTGACGATCGGGTGCATCATGATGCGTGTGTGCCACAAAAATACCTGTCCGGTCGGCGTGGCCACACAGAATCCCGATCTGCGCAAAAACTTCACCGGCGACCCGGCCCACGCGGTGAATTTCATGCGGTTTGTGGCCTCGGAACTTCGCGAGATCATGGCGGCACTCGGATTCCGCAAGATCGAGGAAATGGTCGGACGCACGGACCGGTTGGAGGCGCGCAAGGCGGTCAGCCACTGGAAGGCCAGGGGCGTTGATCTTTCCGCCGTCCTTTACCAGCCGCCCGTCGGTCCCGGGGTGGGACGCTATTGCCAGGAGGAACAGGATCACGGGTTGGACAAATCCCTCGATCTCACGGTGCTTCTCGATCTGTGCGAGCCGGCCATTGAGCGCGGAGAAAAGGTTCGGGGAACGGTGCCGGTGACCAATATCAATCGTGTGGTCGGGACGATCGTTGGCAATGAAGTCACCCGTCGGCATGGTGCGGCAGGTCTGCCTGACGAAACCATCCACCTGCATTTCCAGGGAAGCTCCGGACAGAGCTTTGGCGCTTTTGTTCCCTCGGGAATGACGCTCGAACTCGAAGGCGACACCAATGACTACCTGGGCAAGGGCCTGAGCGGCGGAAGGATTATTGTCTATCCCCCGGCGGGCTCCACCTTCAAGGCGGAGGAGAACATCATCGCTGGAAATGTCGCCCTTTATGGGGCGACCCGGGGGGAGGTTTTCATCCGGGGGATGGCCGGGGAACGCTTCGGAGTGCGGAACTCGGGAGTGGATGCCGTTGTGGAATCCGTCGGCGATCACGGATGCGAATACATGACCGGCGGACGCGTCATTGTGCTCGGTCCCACCGGTCGCAACTTTGCCGCCGGAATGTCCGGCGGGGTGGCTTACGTCCTGGATGAAGTCGGCGATTTTGGAACGAAGTTTTGCAATACGGACATGGTGGAACTCGAGAAGGTCGAAGATCCGGAGGAGGCGGACGGCTTGCGGGAACTCATCCGCCGACATGCGGAACTCACCGGCAGCTTGCGGGCCCGGGAGGTCTTGGCGGACTGGGATAATGAGCTCACGAAATTCGTCAAAGTCATGCCGAGGGATTACAAGCGCGTGTTGGAAGCCATTGCTGAGGCGAAGGCCGACGGATTGACCGGGGAGGAAGCTGTCAATGCCGCCTTCGAGGCAAACTCGCGGGACACTTCGCGGGCTGGAGGAAACTGATTATGGGAAAACCCACTGGATTCATAGAATATCTCCGGGAACTTCCGGTTGACGTGTCACCCTTGGACCGCGTTTCGAACTGGGACGAGTTTCACCTTCCTATGCCGGAGGAGAAGCTGCGCGTGCAGGCCGCGCGTTGCATGGACTGCGGGATTCCGTTTTGCCACACCGGCAAGCTGATCAACGGGATGGCCAGCGGGTGTCCGGTGAACAACCTGATCCCGGAATGGAACGATCTCGTTTACCGGGGGTTTTGGCGCGAGGCACTGGAGCGACTTCTGAAGACGAACAATTTTCCGGAATTTACCGGTCGGGTTTGTCCGGCTCCCTGCGAAGGCTCCTGCACGCTGGGGCTGATCGAACCCCCCGTGGCGATCAAAACGCTTGAGGCGGCGATCATTGACAAGGGGTGGGAGGAAGGCTGGATCACGCCGACCTCCCCGGAGGTTCGCACCGGAAAAAAAGTGGCGGTCGTCGGATCCGGTCCGGCAGGTCTTGCCTGTGCGGACCAACTGAACAAGGCTGGTCATCTTGTGACGGTCTTCGAGCGCGCGGATCGCCCCGGCGGACTTCTTCTTTACGGCATTCCGAACATGAAACTCGACAAGCAGAAGGTCGTGGAACGTCGTGTGCGCCTCATGGAGGCGGAGGGCGTGGAGTTCAAGACCGGCGTGGAAGTGGGACGGAATCTGGATGCCCGCCGGTTGCTCGAGGATTTTTCCGCCGTGGTGTTGTGTGCGGGCGCCACCAAGCCGCGCGATCTTCCGATTGTCGGACGCGAGATTCCCGGCGTTCACTTTGCCATGGATTTTCTGACGGAAAATACCCGCTCCCTGCTTGATCACGGAACCTCCGGAAAAACGAATCCGCCGATTTTTGCCCGGGGAAAAAACGTGGTGGTTATCGGAGGAGGAGACACCGGAACGGACTGCGTGGGGACATCCATCCGACACGGATGCCAGTCCGTTGTCCAACTGGAGATCCTTCCCAAGCCCCCCCTGGAGCGCGCCGGGAACAATCCCTGGCCCGAATGGCCGAAGGTTTACAAAATGGACTACGGGCAGGAGGAGGCGGCGGCAAAGCAGGGGGAGGATCCCCGGCAATACGAAGTCAGTGCCAAGCGGTTTCTCGCCGGGCCGGACGGCCAGCTTGCGGGCGTCGAGATCACGAACATCCGCTGGGAAAAAGATGCGCAGGGACGGTTCGTTCCAAGCGAAGTTGAAGGCACGACGCGGATTCTGCCTGCGGAGCTTGTTTTGCTGGCGATGGGATTCCTGGGGCCGGAGGATCGGTTGCTCGAATCCCTGGGGATCGAGCGCGATGCCCGATCAAACGCGAAGGCGGAGCACGAGAAATACACGACGAACATTCCGGGGGTTTTTGCCGCGGGGGATTGTCGGCGGGGGCAGTCGCTGGTCGTGTGGGCGATCAACGAGGGACGTGGCGCCGCCCGGGAGGTGGATCGTTACCTCATGGGTTCCACACAACTTCCCTGAGCGCCTACTTCTTTGAGACGATAATCTCGGGAGCAATCTCCGCGATGAAGGTTTTGAGTGCGGCAAGCGTCTGCTCCTGATTTTTTGCCCCCGGGACAAAGCCATCCAGAACCGGGGCACTGACGATCACATACGCCCAGCGGTGGCTGACGCCGTGCATGACGCGGTCCCAGTCGGTGTGAAGGATGCGATACCAATGGTGCGGCGTGGTGATGTCCTTTCCGACGAACCAGTAGAGGAAAAGGCTTGTGAGTTCCTTTTTGACTCCCGGCTGGACTTCCACGGGGCGGGAGATCACAAGCTTCATCACCTCGAGGGTTCGCCCGTCATCGAGTTTGATCGGCAGGGTTTCACTGGTTTTCTTGGTCCACCCCTGTCCCGGCAGGCAGGTCTCCGGGCGGTGGATGCTGCGTTTTTCTCCGCCGGAGAGCACGATCTGACAACTGACCTGTTCGCCACCGAGGCTGGTATAGACGGATTTTGAGATCTGCGTGTCTGCAGGGAGAATGAGCTTCTCCGATTCCGAGATTTCCGCAGATTTCCCCGTGAAGGATCCGATGTGCTCCGGAAGCGCCATGTGGACGCCGCTTTCCATGTTGATCTTCGCGTCGGGGTTTTGTCGCGAGAGAAAATAGGCTCCAATGGCGAGGGCCAGGAAGATTCCACAGCGGAGAAAAAGTTTAGTATTCATCCTGGCGTTTTTTTCGCAATTCCCCGGGGGTCGAAGCATCCTGCGCCGCGAGTTCCGTCACCGGTGCGGGGTTCGAGAACCGGTCCCTCAGTGAGGAAAAATCGGTATGGATCAAGCGGCTGATGCCAAGCATCCCGCCCAGGGCGACGGCAAAAACCACATACCCGGCCAACATGTGGAAAAAGGATGGCTTTTCCAGAGTTCCGATCGCAATTTCCGGGCCCATGGCAATCGTTCCGAGGGTGAGCATGATAATGCGCGCAAGATTTCCGGCGATGGCGAGTGGGATCGAGCTGAAGAACAGGACGGCCCTGCGCCACATTTCCTTTTGTGTGAAGTAGCCGTAAAGGGCGCTTACCATCATGAGGGCGAAGAGGGATCGGATGCCACTGCAGGGGTCCGCGACATCCACCGAGAATCGCTCGCCGGCCCGCAGTCCGGCCATCGGTTCGGGCGCCGAGAGGATGGCGGTTCCGTTCTTGATGCTTCCAAAACCCAGCAGGTTCAGGACGTGGACGCTCGCTTCCGACATGATCATGCGCAGTGGGAAGGCAATCAGGTTGTCGAGAAAGGTGAGGGGATACAGGAAGACCAGAAAGGCCCAGGGGATAAAGAGTGCCTTGGCCCACTCCCATCCGAGAAGCCAGAGAATCAGCCCGCCGGTCAGAATCTGGAAGCTGGCGTAGGCGAAGAAAATGTTGTCTGCACGGAATCCGAGCCAATAAACAAAGAGGCCAAAAAGGGTCATGGCCAGACCGGCCCAGGATTTCGTGAACGGGACGTCCGGGAGATTTTTTCTCTGAAACCAGATCATCGCCACAAAAGCGAAGGGGACCAGGTAGCAATGTTGCCAGTCCACGCCCTTCCATTGCGCGTTGGCAAAGTGCAAAACAGTGACCAGATCCGAGCCGTAGCCATAGGCGTAGGGATTGACGGCATACAGGAGCCAGAGCGCGAGGAGGGCGCAGCCGATGACTGCGGCAAGCTCAATCAGGCGTTCACGGGTGAAGGTGGTGGTGGACACGGGCGGGTTATTCCGGGATTTTTTCAGAAGGATCGGCGAATATAGCAGAGAGTTTCTCTTCCACCAAGTGGATAGAAAGCTTTTCCAGACAAATCACCGAAGGCATGACGCAACGGTCCACGCAGGGACGGTGGGGGCAGGCATCGGTGGAAATGGAAAACCGGGCATTTCCAAACGGGGAAAACCAGGCCGGATCCCCTGAACCAAAAATGGTCGCAACCGGCACTCCCACAGCGGCCGCCAAATGGGAGGCGAGCGAGTCATTGCAAAGAACCGCATCGGACATTTCAAAGAGGGCACCCAATTCCGGCACGGAGCGGGGTTCAAAGATCCGCTGGTGGTCGGACTGGGGTTGCGGGCAACTTTCCCCCGGCGGTTGAATGATGGCGACGGCGAATTTATCGGACGCGAGGCGGCCCCCAAGAAGGGATTGAAAGCGGGGAATCCCCCAGCGTTTGCCGGGAAGTCGCCCGCCGGGATGCAGGGCGAGAAATTTTTTTCCCTGGGTGCGCGACCGTTCCACGAAAGCCTGGAAGTCCGGGGGAGCCTCCGGGAGGGGAAGCCAGGGAAAGGAATAGTCGGGCGCGAGTCCCAGAGCCCCTGCGATTTGTGCCCAGCTTTCATCGTGGGTTTGTCCCGTGGGTGCCCGGTCAAGCGGAGTCGTCAGGAAGGAATTCCCCAGCAACTTTTCCGCAAGCTGGCCGAGGAGAAGGCGGCGTTTCCTCCACGGACGATCCGCGCCGTAAAAATTGTGGGCACTGAGGCGGAATCCGATGCGTCGTCCGGCGCCGCTCCTTTTCATGGCAAGGTGGGCGCGGGGATCCGGCCACACGCACGCGGCGACATCCTGGTCTCCGAGCTTCGGCAGGTGCGCAAACGGCCATTTGTCCGAGGAACGCACCGTGATTTCCGGAACGGCCTCCGTGAAAAAACGATCCGCACGGGAATGGCAAAAAACCGTCGTTTCAAAGACCTTTGTGGCACTTCGCAGAAACGGCAGTGCCATCACGGCGTCGCCCAGGTGGTGTCGTTCAAAGACAATCAGTCGGGGTTTCATGAGTGACGGCCTTTCGCAATGCGCGCAAACAAAATCCGCTTCATCCGGTAATAGTGCCAGCCGACCGTCCGCATCCAGAGGGCATCCCGGAGCGGACGCCAGTGGATTCCGTATTTTTTTTGCATGATGCGCGCTTCCTCCCAGGCGGTCGGGAGCTGGCTCCAGGTCTTCGCGTCCGCATGCAGGCGGCTGCAGGCCAGTGGTGCCTGCACATATTTCCAGTGGGTTTCTCCCGAGATCCGAAGCCAAAATTCATGGTCCATGCAAAACTTCAGGCTGGCATCCAGGAGTCCGAATTTCTCGAACACACGCCGTTGCAAAAAGACGGCGGGTTGGATGAGAAAATTGCCTTTTCTCAGGCGGTGCCCGGAAAAGGGGCCGACGATTTTCCTTCGCTTCCATCCGGATTCCAAAAAATAAGCGTCCCCGTAAACCACATCTGCGGAGGGCTCGGCTTTCCAGGCCTCCAGAACCTCCGCCAAGGCCGCCGGCTCCAGCAAATCGTCCGCGCACAGATACGAGACGATCTGCCCCGAGGTTTGTCGCAGGCCTTTGTTGATGGCATCCGTCTGGCCGTTGTCAGGTTCCGAAATCCAGCGGGCGAGGCTCTGGGAAGCCAGAAGCTCCCGGGTTTGGTCTGTGCTCCCGCCGTCCACGACGAGGTGCTCAACGGAAACTCCCGCCGTGGCGGCGGCCGCTTGCACGGAATCCAGGCACTCTCCGAGGAATTGCCCTTGATTCAGGGAGGGGGTGATGAGGGAGACGGTGGGCATGATCGCAAAGGGGAGGGGAGAAGTTCGTCGAAAAGCTGACGGTATCGCGCCATGACGACATCCCAGCTGAATTTAGCGACGGCTCTCCCGAGCGCAAGACGTCCCAGTTCCGCGCATCGCGAGGGATCGGCGGCGAGGGCGGAGATTTTTTCCGCGAGCGAATCCACGGGATTCTTTGGGTCGAAGGGCTCCGCGGTTTCGCCGAGGACCTCCCGGGTGGCCGGGCTGTCCTTGAAGAGGATCGCCTGGCCCATTCCCATCTGATCGAGCAGGACGAGACGTGTGGCTTCGATCGCGGCAGGCATGACAAAATACAGGGCGTTTTGGCTGAGTTCGATGTAGGCATCCCCAAATCGGGCTCCGGTGAAAATGACCCGGGCATCCGCAAGTTTCCGGAGCTTTTTGTAGTATGCGGTCTCGTAAGTCGGCATGCCGGTGATCACGAGTTTCAGCGGGCCATCGTATTGCCTCCAGGCTTCCAGAAGGAGGTCGGCCTCGTTTTCCGGAGTCAGGCGCGAGACGTGGAGGATGTAGCCCCTCGGTTCCAGCCCCCATTTTTTCAGTTCTCCGTTTCGCACGGGTGTCGTGCGAATCTGGCATCCGTAATTGATAAATTCCGGAGTGAGTCCGTAGTCTCTCTGGTATCTGCTGACAATCTCCCCGTTGTCCGCAATCAGGCGGTCGCCGAGGCGTGTGGCCCAGAGTTCGCTGAGCTTCAACCATTGCCGCGCAAAGGTTCCCCATTTTGCGCGTCGGAAATCCGCGCCGTCCACATTGATGACGACCGGGAGTCCGAATTTCTTCAGGAACCCGGCCAGGAGGGAATTGCCGACGCCGCAGAGGTAGATGAGGTCGTATCCGCGAAAAATCGCATCCACGGCACAGAGCGTCGTATGGATGATCGTGTCGAGGCTCTTGGTGGGAATTGTCGGCCTCGTGATCAGTCGCATCCCCTTGTGAAAACGGCCCGATGCGACATGTTGGGGGAATCGGTTGTAAACGGTGACATCGTAACCGGCGGCCACCAGCCGGCTGCCGAGTTCCTCGACAACCACCTCAAACCCCGAGTAGCGGGCCGGAACTCCGCGCGAGCCGAGAAATGCAATTTTTGTGCGGCGGTCGGAACGGGGCGTTCCCAGAATTTTGTCGCGGAAAAGATAGTAGAGAAAGAGGCTGTTATATTTGAAATATCTCGGGAAAAGCCGCTTGGGTTCCTGGGCGAGCCGGAAGAGCCATGTCAGTCCGGCCTTTTGCATCCAGGTCGGGGCAAAGGGACGGCTCCCGGCCAGAAGCTCGAAGGCGTCTCCCACGGCAAAGAAGACACCGCGTTCATGCCGCGGAAGATTTTTGAGAATCCACCGTTCCTGCCTCTCTCCGCCGAGTGCCACCCAGATGAAGTCGGCGCCGGAAGCGCGGATCATCCCGGCAAATTCCTCCTCGTCGGCTTCGGTCCATGCGCGGTAGGGCGGGGAAAAGGCGCCGACAATTTCCAGGTCTGGCTGGATTCCCAGGGCGGCGTCCTTCAGACGCATCAGGCAATCCTCGCTCCCGCCGAAAAAGAAATGTTTGTAGGGCCGGGGGGTATTCTGGAGGACATGCCGCATGAAATACGGGCCATAGACGCGGTCTCCCAATCGGGCTCCCGCATTGTTCAGTTGCCAGACGAGGGGGTAGCCGTCCGGAAGCACGAGATCGAAGCGACGCATCACCGCGCCAAATGAGGCATCCTTGCGCGCCAGCGAGATGATGTGCGTGTTGCTGGCCGACACGGCCGCCGGTGCCGGGCGCGCTGCCATCCGTTTCACCTCATCCAGCCCGGAGTCGTAATCGGCACAATGGACGGGTGTGCCAAGGATCGGGTGACTGTTCAGGTGCATGCGGGAAGAAACAAGGGGATCAGTGCGGGAAGTCAACGTCTGAGTTCGCGGCGGGCCATCCTTTCACGAAGCGCGGCACCGGACGCCGTGCCTGCCGGGTGCCCAAACAATGCGCCTTGAAGCAGGCAGGTGGCGGCATCCCTGAGACAGGAAAACCCCCACCCATGCGTACGAAAAAACCTGCGGAAATTTCCGGGAAGATACCACCACAGGTGACGGCTGTGGGGGGAGTGGAAGGCCAGATACGAGAGATTTTGCAGGAGGGAACAAAATTTTCGGTAATCGGATTTTCTGGCCGCCTCGCGGTCTGTTTGTTCCGGCGGGAGGTGGGGAATCGCCACCCGGCAGGTAAAGACTCCGCGTCCTGCGCCGGCCAACCGCATCGAGAATTCCAAGTCCTCCCCGAGCATCCAAAAATCCTTCCGGTGCCGCGCTCCCGCCGCGGCGGCATCCACCAACAGGCAGGCACCGGTGGCCCAGCAAAACGGATGGGGGCCCGGACCCAGCAGGGCGAGGGCGTCGGCGGGAGTGCGCGCCTGCCGGATTTTCCTCCTGTCGATCTTTGAAACAGGTTCCGGAAATCCCCAGAGTTCCCCCCGGTCATTTTCGAGCAGGGGGCAGATCGCCGAGGCTCCATGCTTTTCCCGCAGGAGAATTTCCAGCGCGTCCGGCGGGAGCACAACATCATCATCAAGATATAGAAGATCGGTTTCGCCAAAAACCTCTCGGGCGATCCGAGCACCATTCGCCCACCCTGCGCCGGGCCCCGGATTGGACAGATCTTGAACCCGTCGGATGGGAAAGGGAAAGCGTGCCGAGATTTCCCCGGGAACCGTCCCCGCATGGTCCATCACCACGCAGCCCTGAAAGGGAACGGACGATTGGGCCATGCTCGCAAGGAGCCGTTCCAATTCGCGTTCCCGCCTCCACGTGACCACCACTGCCACCACGCGGTTCATGCCTTCTTCCAAGCCCGCAATGTTTTTTCGAGCGATTCATGGACCTCAAGCATCCGGATTCCGTGTGCCGCAAGCTTCCCCGGATCCAGGACACAGCTCGCTCGGAACACCCGCCCGGGATGCGATAAAAAATCCGTCTCATCCGTAAAATACTGGAAGTCCTTCCGGCAGATTCCATGCGCTCGAAGCGCATTTGCAACCTCACTCGTGAGGATCGCCCCCGGATTGGTCGCATTGTAAATCCCATCCGGAATCCGATCCTCAAGCGATTGCACGGCCGCCGCCGCGAACTCATCGAGTTGGGAAATCGAATTCCGCACCTCCAGCAACCGCTCATAGCGCATCAGCTTTGTCAGGTAATTCCTTTCGTTGTCCTCGGCGTTGAAGGGAATCCGCGGTCGCCAGATCACGACGCCCGGCGCATCCCGGAGCAACTTTTCCGCCATCCACTTCGTGCGGGCATACCACCCGGCCCGCGGGTCGCTGATCGCAAACTCCGGTTCCTCCTCCTCGGTGAATCCCGATCCCTTCGCGTGTGCCCCATGGAAAATGCATCCGGAGGAGACATGCCCCCAGCGAATTCCGCGCGATCCCAACACCTCCGCCAGCACGCCGGGCACAACCGTGTTGGCTTGCAGGCAGTGCCATTTCTCGATCTCGGTGCCATCAATGTTCGGACGTCCGGTGAAGCCCACCGCATTGATCACGAATTCCGGAGTTCTTCCCGCAAACCAACCCGCGACGGCATCCTTCGAAGTCAGATCCAGATCGCGATGACTCGGAGCAGCAAACTCCCGCCCGAGCTGTCGAAGTCTCGCCGCTATCGCGCTTCCAACATAACCCGTGGCACCAAGGAGAACGATCATGGAGCATTCCCTACCAGTTGCCCGCTCCGCTTGCCAGATTTTGTCGCAAGCAGAACCGTCTCCTCCCCGACAACCGGGGTTTGCCGTTCCAAAAAAAATTTGGAAAGAAAAGTTGCAAGCCCGCCTCCGTCCGTCATAATCCGCAGTCTCTTTGGAGTCTTAGCTCAATTGGTTAGAGCGCTGCCCTGTCACGGCAGAGGTTGCGGGTTCGAGCCCCGTAGACTCCGCCACTCATTCGAGTGGCAAAATCGCCCGCAAACCCTGATGGATAAAGCCACCTGGTCTTCCTTGTCCAACCGCGTTAGCACCGCCGCCGAATCAACTTCCAACACGTAGTATTTCGCGAGAGTGGAGGTATCGCAGAAAATCATTGCCGATCACCGCGCACCGCCGCCAAGTCTTCGAGGACCGCATTCGGGTCAGCGTCCGCTGTGAATTTCGAGGATTTTTCCCTTGGGCGAGCGAAGGATTTTCAGATTCTCATCGAATTCAAATTCCACGATGGCGGGTTTGGGGGCGAACCAGGGAAAGGGACTCACCCGGATGCGATCACCCTCGCGGGTGAAGCGTTCGACCACCGCCTCGGGGACCGGTGGTGCCGGGGGGCGGAGGAAGGAAACCGGGCGGGCGAATGCGAGCTTGGAAAGGGCGAGGAAACTGAGTAGGCACCAGACTGCCACGACGGCGCGGGCGGGCCGCACGGGAAGATGGGGGCCGACCAGCACGAAGGCGCACCCAAGAATCCCAAAGGCAAATCCCGCCGAGAAACGCAACGACGGAACTTGGGACAGATTCCAGGCGAGACCAAGGAGGGAAAGGCCGGCAGGAATCCCCAGGCTGCGGATTCCTGGCCATAGGTTCGTCCGGGTTTTCATGAGAACACCGGCCCCGAGGACTGCTCCGGCGGCCGCGCTGCCGGCAACAAGGAGATTGGTCAAAGCGCTTTGACCATACAGCCAGAGTTTCCATGTCGGAGTGGTGCGAACAATCTCCGCGCTGGCTCCATAGGTGAAGGCCCAACTCCTGGCGCGTTCGACGGTAAAATCCGGCAGCCAGGCGGGAAGTTGCCAGGGGGCGGGAAACGCTCCGCCAAGGGTTGATGGAAACAGGGGATACCCACTGAGCAACCATCCGTGGAAAAGGTATGCCACTCCGCACAGGGCAAGGGGCATAAGGCGCAGCGCATGACCGAAGACCGGAATGGCGTTCCGGGAATTCTTGAGGAGAAGGACGAGCCCTCCTCCGACGAGCCAGACGAGACCGCATGCCAAGAGCGGCGAGGCGCTCAACTTTGCCGTTGCCGCCAGGAGTGCCAGTGCCAGGAACGAGCGACCACCCGCCGTTGTGATGAAAAGGAACCCTTCGGCTCGCCCGAATCGAACGACGAACCAGATCGCGGAAAGAACGACAAGATTGGCGGGAATATCGGTGGTGGGCGAAGGGGTGTTTAACCCCACCACCTGCCGCAACCAAAGATAAAGCGCCGGCAACCAAAACCAATCCGCCCCGTCCGCTTCCCGACGAAGAACGCGGAGCAGTGCCCCCCAAAGAAGGACCCCTGTCGCAACCAAAACGGGCCCACTCACACTGACCGCCCCGAGGGGTGCGCCCCAAGGCCAGGACATCAACCCTGCCAGCATCCACCAGGAGGTGTTGTAGCTAAAGACCGAGGTGACGTTTGCCAGTCCCCGGATGACGGGCTCCTCCGCCATCCACATGATGGCCTGGGCATGGTATCCGCCCGTGTCCCCATGAACCATCAGGCGGGCGGCAAAGAGGGACACAAAAAACGCGACCCCACCAAAAAGAACACCCCCCTGGAGGGACGACCTCCGTGTCGTCCGCCCATCGTCAAAAAGACCGCCCCCCTGGAGGGACGACCTCCGTGTCGTCCGCCCGTCGCCAAAAAGACCATCACCCTGGAGGCACAGTCGAGACCCCAGGCAAAACCCCAAACCCGTCCCAAGCACCAAGGGGCCCGGCCAGCCCGCAAGGGGAGCCGCAAGATGGCAGAGGAACCCCATCGTAACAACCGGAACATGCCCAAGGAGAATCAGGAACGCCATGCGATCCGCCCCTCGCAGCGACTCGGGCAGCGCTCCAAGCACGCGCTGGAGAGCAGCCCCCCACCCGAGCAGACCCAAGCCCCAACAGGTGATGAAAAGAAAAAGGAATAACATTTGGAAAGCCGGAATCTCTGCCGTCAAGATTGACAATCCCTTCATCAGAAATTCAAGGCACTATGGAAAGGGGAATCCGCACAGCATATTTCCGAGGACGCGTCATTTGTCATTCATGAGACGCGCCAGGGGACTTTTTGCGGAGCTACATATTGTGGTCGCGGCGCGTCGTTTACCCACCATGTTGTATTTTCTCTTGCCAGCTTGGTGGAGAAACTTACGATCTGGAAAAAGTCTGGAAGCCCCACATGTATCTGCAATCTTTGGAAATTATCGGATTCAAGTCGTTTGCCCCCAAAACGGTTTTGAATTTTCATCGCGGGGTGACGGCCATTGTGGGTCCGAATGGTTGCGGCAAGTCCAACGTGCTGGATTCCATTCGATGGGTTTTGGGCGAGCAATCGGCGAAGGCGTTGCGCGGTGGCGAGATGGCGGATGTGATTTTCAGCGGGACGGACAGCCGACCGGCCCTCGGGATGGCTGAGGTTTCGATGACCTTTGCGGAGTGTGAAAAGGAACTCGGCACGGACTGGAACGAGGTCCGGATCACGCGCCGGGTCCATCGGGACGGAAAGAGCGAGTATTTTCTGAACAAGACGCCGTGTCGGCTGAAGGACATTCACCAGCTCTTCATGGATACGGGCGTCGGACGCAGCGCGTATTCCATCATGGAACAGGGCAAGATTGACCTCATCCTGAGCAGTCGGCCGGAAGACCGGCGCGCGATTTTCGAAGAGGCTGCCGGAATCACGAAATACAAGGCACAGAAAAAAGAGGCTCTCCGGAAGCTGGAATACACGGAAGGGAACCTCGTCCGCGTGCAAGACATCATCAAGGAAGTCAAGCGGCAGATCGGTTCGCTGCAACGTCAGGCGGGAAAGGCGAGAAGATACCAGGCCCTCATGCAGGACCTCCGGACGTTCGATTCGCACCTCTCGCACCGGAACTACCGGGAACTTGCGGAGGAACTCGAAAATCTCCGGATCCAGTTGGGACAGGGAGAGGCCGCCCGCGCCATCCATGAGGAGGAGATTGCGGCGCAGGAGACCGAGTTGGCGGGATTTCGCCAGCGATTGGAGGAACTTGATGCCACGACCTCGACGGCTCGGGAGGAAATTCAAACAATCCGAAACCGGATTTTTTCCGCAGAGAGCCGAATTCAGACCAATGGCGAGCGCAACAGCGAGGCGGCTGCGCTGATTGACCGGCACCGTGCGGAAATTGCCCAGGCGGAGGAAAAAATCCGCACACAACAGGAACAAATCGAGCAGACGGATTCGCTCCTGGGGCAGATGATTGAAACGCTTCGCAGCCACGAGCAGTCGCTCAACGAGCAGAACGAGAAAGTGCGCGCGGCCCGCGAGGAGCGGCAGGTGGTTGAGCGGGAGATTCAGGAAACGGGAGCGGAAATCTCACGCATCGAGGCCCGACTGAGCTCGCTGCGGAGTGACATTTCCACTGCGGCCGGTCGCCGGGAGTCCGGGGAAACCCGTTTGCGCCTGCTCCAAGGCGAGTCCGAGGCAACAACTGCGATGGCGGGGGAACTCTCGACCACTCTCACGGATCTGACGCGGCGCGGGGAGGACGCGCGACTCGGATTGGAACGGGCCCAGGCGGAAGTTGCCGATGCCACGAATGCGCATGATGCCGCCCAGCAGTCCCGACAGAATGCCGAAGCGGTGTTGTCCGTGGCCGGCAAGGAGGCCGCAGGGATCGAGTCCCGACTGGAAGTCCTGCGTCAGTTGCAGGAACAGGGCGAGGGATTCGATGAAGGCACCCAGGCCGTCCTTCACGGTTTGGATAATCCGTCCTTTTTCAGCCCGGCGGTCCAGGGGGCACTGGCCCAGAACATTCAGGTGGAGCCGCGATACATCCCCGCGGTGGAGGCCGCGCTTGGTTCCGCGCTCCAAGCCATTGTCTTCAAGGATCCAGGCGTTGCGGAATCGGCCCTTCTGACACTTTCCCGGAACAAGCTGGGCCGGGCGAATGTGATCCCGTCGGATTGGATTTCCCGTGGGGAGGAGCCCCCCCGCGAGGTGCCCTTTGGTTCGCTTGGTCGTGCCTCGGAATGTGTGGGTGGGGTAGGGGACGCGGCGGACCTTGCCCGGCACTTGTTGGCCGGCGTGGTGATCGTTGAGAATCTGGAAACAGGCTTTCGCCTGCGCCCACAGTTTCCGGGATTTGGCTACGCGACTTTGCAGGGGGAATTCATCGCCCCGAATGGGATTGTGCAGGGTGGTGCCTCCGGCGAAAATACCGGACAATCCGCGCTTCAGCGCAAGGCCCAGATTGCGCAGCTTGATCAGGAACTCGCCGCTTCCACAATCCGGATCGAGAACCTTGCGGGCGAAAAGGCGAGGGCCGGAGAGGCACTCGACCAGGCGGTGGATCGCCTCCATGCGGCGAGGGACGTTGTTCAGTCCGCACAGGTCGAGGTGGCTTCGCTCGAAAATGAGCGCCGCCATTTCGAGCGTCAGCTTGCCGATGCCGAAGCCAAGCGGGCCTCGTTTGCCCGCGAGACGGCCTCGATTGAGGAGTCGCTGCGTGCGAGTCTTGCCCATCTGGGCGAGTTGGAATCCACGATCACCCAGGCGACATCCGGGCTCGATGCCTGTCGGATTTCGCGTGGGGAGGCGGAAGTGCGCATCCAGGTGGCGCGCGACCGGGAAAGTGCCGCCGGAGATGCCCTCAATGAGATTCGCGTGCGGGTGGCCACGGAACGCCAGCAGCAGGAAAACCTCAACCGCCAGCGGGGGCCAATGGCGGCGCGTCTGCTTGAACTCTCCGAACTCCTCGATGCCCGCCGGGTGGATATTGCCAATTACGAGCAGAGAATCGAAACGCTGAATTCCGAAAACGCCTCCCTGCAGGTGTCGCTCGCGGAGTGGAAGATTTCCCAGCAGGAAGGCGAAACAAAGTTGGAGGGACTCATTGCATCCCGTGCGGAGGTTCACAGCAGCGCCGATGCCATCGAGACCGCCCTCCGGGGCGCGCGGCAGCAACTTGTCCGAATTCAGGAAGACCGGGGGCGGATCGAAGTCAAATCCACGCAAACCGAGATGCGAATGGAAAACATCCGCAACCACGTCTCCCACCGCTACCAGCTCGATCTCGAAGCCTTCCAGCCGGACACCTACGCGCTTCTGGTGGCATTCCGTGAACGGGGAAAACGCAAACCGGAAGCCGAGGCAACAGACCCGGCGGACGGCACAACGGGGGAAGCGACCGCGCAGGAACCCGCCGAACCAACTCCGGAAAGCTCGGAGGGAATTCCCTGGGAGCGTATCGAGGAGATTGTCGCGGAATTGACCGAGCGCGTGGAATCCATGGGACCCGTCAATGTGGATGCCATTCAGGAATTCGACGAGTTGGAGGAACGCTTCACGTTTCTCGAAAAACAAAACGCCGATCTCGTCAACTCGAAGGCGGAACTCCTCGAGGTCATTTCAAAAATCAACCGCACCACGAAAGAACTCTTCTCCGAGACATTCGAAAAAATTCGGGTCAACTTCCAGGAGATGTTTAACGAGTTGTTCGGGGGCGGTCGCGCAAATCTCCTGCTCGTGGACGACAGTGATCCCCTCGAGTCCGGGATCGAGATCATTGCCAAGCCTCCCGGCAAACAACTCCAGAGCGTCAGCCTCCTCTCGGGCGGCGAGCGCACGATGACGGCCGTCTCGCTTCTCTTCGCAATCTACATGGTCAAGCCCAGTCCGTTTTGCGTGCTGGATGAAATGGACGCCCCGTTGGACGAGTCAAACATCAGCCGCTTCGTCAAAATCCTTGATCGCTTCGTGGGACAGAGCCAGTTTGTTGTCATCACGCACAACAAGCGCACGATCAGCCGCGCCGACATGCTCTACGGGGTGACCATGGAAGAGCACGGGGTCAGCAAGCTCGTCAGCGTGAAATTCAGCGGACGCACGGAAGGCGACCATCCGGAGCATTCCATCGCGGATTCGTTTGGGAAATCCCGAAACCTTGCCAGCGAGCAGGACCCTTCGGAATCCCGGCATGCGGATTTCCTTGAGGAATCCGCTTCTCCCGAGGAACCGTCTCCGGAGGATTCGGAGGGGGCCTCACTGCCCGGATCTGATGAACCTGTCGAGTCGGATGCCAACCCGGTATGAGTTTCGTCCCACTGGAAACCGCACTGCGCAGGAGGCTCGATGTTGTTGGCGATCACGGACTGCGAGCCACCGACCCGAAGGCCCATTTGGAAGCCCTGAAGGCGGCTCATCGGGAACTCGAAATACAGATCGCCAGACTCCCAGTGGACACCCCTCCCCAGTTGTTTCATTTTTTGCAGCAGCAGAGCTATGAAAAGGCCCACAAGTTTCTGAAGGATTTGACTTTCAGGGAGCCGGGCGGCTTGTCGGAATAAACACGTGGGCCATCCCCGCTGACTCCGCCGCAGCGATGCCCAGCGGGCTGTCTTCAAATACCAGGCAATCCGGGGCGGGGACTCCGAGTTGGCGGGCGGCTTCCAGAAAGGCATCCGGTGCCGGTTTTCCTCTGGCGTAGTCCTCCGCGCAGACCACCGCGTTGAACATCTCCGCGATGCCCAGTGCCGCGAGAGTGGCATCCACCAACTCGTGGTGACCGCCGGAGGCAATTGCCATGGGCGCGATGCCCTGGAGGCTCCGCGCAAAATCCAGGACCGGTTGCACCGGGGTCACCTCATCGAGAAGAGTCAGGTAGTGATCCTCTTTCCGGCGGGCGGTTTTTTCCACATCCAGACAAAGCCCGAAAAGCGAGTTCAACTCCTCAACGATGGCGTGGGTGGGTTTGCCGCCCCAGGAATAAAAGAGATCCTCGGGGAACTGTCCGCCAAATTCCTGAAGGGTTTGACTCCAGGCACGATAGTGGAGGGGCATCGTGTCGGCGATGGTGCCGTCACAGTCAAAAATGTAGCCGCCGAATGGGCGGGTGGGAAACGCGATATCCATGGCGCGAAGCATCGGGGGATTCCGGCGTGGTGTCGATGGCGCATTTTCCGCGAATCCCACCGCTTCGTTCGCCATAAAAATTCCCAATGCCGGGGGATGCGGAAGGGGGGACTTTCCCCGGGTGCATCTTCGATAAGTGCCAAGGGAAAACAGGCGGGCATTCGCCCGTGAGCAAAAACAGCGGCCAAGATGCCCACGCTCCTTTGGTTGCACAAAATGGAGACGCGCCCGACTTCCGCTTGGGGAACGCCGTCGGCGCGAATGGATAAAATGAGAAAACCCGTCCGCCTTTCGACGGAACGGGTTTTCTCGGTTGCAGAGGGAAAGCCTCGTGCAGGCTGCTTACAGTGAGCCTTTGAACGCCTTGCCTGCGGAAAATCTGACGACTTTGGACGCCTTGATTTTAATTTTTTGTCCGGTTTTCGGATTCACTCCGGTGCGGGCCTTGCGGGTGGCGACCTTGAAGGTTCCGAATCCGATGAGTTGGACGTTTTTGTCTTTCTTGATTCCCTGTTTGATGCCGGCGATGACCGCGTTTACGGCGCGTTCGGCATCGGCTTTTGTGGAGTCGAGGGATTTTTGGACTGCGGTAACGAGTTTTACTTTGTTCATGAGGTTATATTGTTTTTTTGTGGTAAGTGTGGTGTCTGACTGAGCATTCCGAAGGTGGTCAGAAAGTGCAGATGCTGTCAAGCGATGAGCGGAATTTTCACGAAAAAATCCGGCATTTTTTAATTGGATTCGTCCACGGCGGAAGACTTTTCCTCCTCCTCCTTTTTGGTGTCTTCCCCGGAAGCCTTTTGGGGCGCATAAATTTTTTTGAAGAGTTTTCCAATAATCGGAGCGGCATGGGAGCCGCCATGCACGGAATTGTCATTGGGTTCGCCTTCATACAGGGCCGCAAATGCGTATTGGGGATTCTCGGCGGGTAGAAAGCCCGTGAACCAGGCGGCGGTGCGTTGTTTGTCGGTCGGCCCCCATTGGGCGGTTCCGGTTTTTCCGGCGACGTGGATTCCCTTGACCTGGGCCCGGTGGGCGGTTCCCTGTCCGTCTTCCGTGACCGCCACGAGTGCCTTGCGAAGCAGGGCATCCACCTCGGGGGTCACGGGAATTTCCTCACGGATTCTGTCCGGGTAGGCGGCGACAACCCGGTTGTCAATGGTCTGGATCTGTTTCACAAGGCGGGTCTGGTGGAAGCGTCCCCCCTGGGAAATGACGCCCATCGCCTGCGCCATCTGAATCGGGCTGATCAGGATGTCCCCCTGGCCGATCGCCATGTTTGCCACATCCCCGTTTTTGATTTTTCTGCGGTGAACCCGCAGCATGTATTCATCGGTGGGGATGTTTCCCGGTGCCTCCGCCTTCACCGGAATTCCGGTTCGTCGCCCGAGACCCAGGCGGGTGGCATATTCGATGATCGGAGGCGCGCCGATTTTCAGCGCCACTTGGTAGAACCAGGTGTTGCAGGATTGGGTGAGTGCCTCCCGGAAATTCAGGGATCCGGCGCCGGTTTTTTTCCAGTTCTTAAAGGTGTGGTCGCCGACGCTGAAGGCGGGGGGGCAGTTGAATTCGGTCGCCGGCTTGATTTTTCCGGTTTCCAGCGCGGCGAATCCCACAAATGTTTTGAAGGTGGAGCCGGGAGGATAGGCGGATCGAAAGGCGCGGGGGACGAGGGGATCGGAGGGATCTTTCGAGTAGGCCTCAAAGACTGCGGGTTTGATGATGGGCACGAAATCGTTGGGATTAAACCCCGGGTGGGAAGCCATCGCCAAAATTTCCCCGGTGGGGGCATCGAGCACCACGAGTCCCCCCCGCTTGCTGTTCTCCGCCAGAACCTGTTCACAGGTGCGTTGAAGGGTGTCGTCGAGCGTGGTGATCACGTTGTAGCCGGGGACGGGTTGCTTCGCGATGCGCTCGGAGGTTTTGTTGCCGGTCTTGTCGTAGGTGATGTGGAGGATGCCCGGTTGCCCGCGAAGCTCCGCATCGAAAATTTGTTCGAGCCCCTCGCGGCCTTCGCTCTCGGGAAAAATCAGGTCATTGTTCTCGATGGGCCGTGAGGAGAGCGGCGCCTCCCGTCCGGTGTATCCGATGATGTGGGAAGCGAGGGTTCCATTGGGGTAAAAGCGGACGTAGGTTTGCCGAAGGATCAATTCCTGCGGGAGGCCCCCCTGGATAATGGACAGTTCGGTGGGGAGGAGATCCTCCACGATGTCGAGGGGGAGAACGCCGCGGTTTTTATAATGCGTGAGGATGGACTGATCGGAAATCTGGATGTCCCGTTTGAGGAGTCCCTTAGCAAGGGTGATCTGCTGGCGGGCGAAGGAAAGGATTTTTGCGTCCTGCCAGTCCAGAGGTGTCGGGAAATTGATGGCGAGGTTATAGCTCAGCCGGCTCTGGGCCAGCGGGCGTCCGTTGCGGTCGGTGATTTGGCCGCGCGGAGCGGGGATCGCCAGCGTGTAAGTGCGCGCCTGTCTCTGCGTTTCCCAGGTGGGCTTGGGATTTTCCACCGAGCCGGTATTGTCAATGGTGACCTCCTGACCCGTCAGCACAAGGGGAATGGCGAGCAGGAGGTGCAGGAAAACGGACTTCATTGAGTCGGGAAGATAGCGGAATTCCTGCCGGACACTATTGGAAAATGAGATTGCGCAAAGGCGGATTTTTTTTCATAATCGCGAACCCGTCATGTCCCAGGCTTTTGATCCCGAGTTGGCCACACGAATCGAATCTTATGGCGTCATTGCTGTCCTTGTGGTGGACCGCGCTGATGACGCCATTCCCCTTGCGAAGGCTCTGCTGGATGGCGGCGTGGGGGTGATGGAATTGACGCTCCGCACCCCGGCCGCCCTCGATGCCCTGCGAAAGATTCGTGGTGCTGTGCCGGAGATGATAGCGGGGGTCGGCACCATTCTGACGCCGGAGCAGGTTCGCGAGGCGAAGGAGGCGGGGGCCGTGTTCGGCGTTGCTCCCGGCACCAACAAAGGTGTCCTCGCTGCCGCGCGGACGGCCGACCTCCCGTTTGCTCCCGGCATCGCCACGCCGTCGGACATCGAAGCCGCCTTGGAACACGAGTGCCGACTCCTCAAATTTTTTCCGAGCGAGCCTTCCGGGGGACTTTCCTTTTTGAAGAATATCGCGGCGCCCTACGCCCATCTCGGGCTCAAATATATCCCATTGGGCGGGGTGAATGAAAAAAATCTGCCGGATTACCTTGGCGAACCGATCGTGGGGGCGATTGGCGGTTCCTGGCTGGCACCCCGGGAACTCATTAATTCCGGAAACTGGCAGGCCATCACCGACCGCTGTGCGGCGGCGATCACCATCATCAAATCCACGCGCAAATCATCATGAAGCACACAATCGTCACCTTTGGAGAAGTCATGGGGCGCTTTGCCCCCGCCGGATACCTCCGCTTTCGACAGGCTCTTCCCGGTTCCATGGATCTGACGTTCGGAGGTGCGGAGGCGAATGTCGCGGCATCCCTGGCACTGTTTGGAGCCACCGCCCGCTTTGTCACGGCGCTCCCCCAACACGCAATCGCGGATGCCTGTGTCGGCAGCCTGGCCGGATTGGGAGTTGATACCACCTGCATCGTTCGCACTCCCAAAGGGCGTCTGGGACTCTACTTCCTCGAAACGGGCGCCAACCAGCGCCCCAGCAATGTCATTTATGATCGGGGAAATTCCTCGGTCAGCCTGACCCCGGCCTCCGAGTATCCCTGGGAAAAAATCTTTCCGGGAGCAAAGTGGCTTCATACGACGGGAATCACGCCCTCCCTCTCGGCAACCTCCGCAGCGGCGACTCTGGCGGCCGTGCAGAAGGCCAAGGCGGCCGGGCTCCAGGTGTCCTGCGATCTGAACTTTCGCAAGAAACTTTGGAACTGGGAGCCGGGGACGGATGCGCGCGCCCTTGCCGAGAAGACGATGCGTTCCATCCTGCCCTTTGTGGATGTCGTCATCGCGAACGAGGAGGATGCCGCCGATGTGCTGGGAATCCATGCTGCGGATACCGATGTGCATTCCGGAAAAGTGTCCGCGGAGAAGTATCCCGATGTGGCGCGCCAGATTGCGGGACAGTTCCCCAACGTGTCGCTGGTGGCGATCACGTTGCGCGAGAGCCTGTCCGCTTCGCACAACAACTGGGGTGCCATGCTTTACGACGTCCGGAGCGGAACGCCCCATTTTGCGCCGCTGCGGGATGGGAACTACGAGCCGTGGCAGATCAGGAACATCGTCGATCGGGTCGGGGGAGGCGATTCTTTCGGAGCGGGACTGATCTTTGCCCTGAACACGCCGGAGCTTGCCGCGCCGGCCGATGCCATTGCTTTCGCCGTGGCGGCCTCGTGTCTTGCCCACTCGGTTGCCGGGGACATCAACTTCACCAGCCGCGCGGAAGCCGAGGCTCTCATGAAGGGCTCGGGATCCGGACGTGTCGTGAGATGATTTTTTCGGCGGGACTATCCGCCCGCAGGCCGTTCGAGGTGGCCGCCGAATTGGAAGCGCATGGCGGAGCAAACTTTTTCCGCCATGGTGTGTTCCTTGCGTGAGCGGAACCTGGCATAGAGCGCGGAGGTGAGGACTTCGCAGTCCACCGCCTCCTCAATGGCGGCCTGGATCGTCCAGCGTCCCTCTCCGGAATCGGAAACGCGCCCGGAGTATTTTTCGAGGTTTGGATCGCCCGCAAAGGCGGCGGCGGAGAGATCCAGAAGCCAGGAACTGATCACGCTTCCGCGACGCCACACTTCGGAGATTTCCGCAAGGTTCAGATCGTAATCGAGATCATGATGCATGGCGGGCGCGGTTTCGGCATCCTGTTTGGCTTGTTTGGTGCTGACGTTGGCGTTGGAGAGGATGTCAAAGCCCTCGCCGAAGGCCGCCATGATCCCGTATTCGATCCCGTTGTGAACCATCTTCACAAAATGCCCCGCGCCGGAGGGGCCGCAATGAAGGTAGCCATCCTCTGCGGTGCCACCCGGGTTGTTGCGGCCCGGGGTGGGTTCGATCGTTCCCTTGCCGGGAGCCAGGGTCTTGAAGATCGGATCCAGTCGCTCGACGGCCTCCTTGTCACCGCCGATCATCATGCAATATCCGCGTTCCAGCCCCCAGACTCCGCCACTCGTCCCGCAATCCAAATAGTGGATTCCCTTGGGACGAAGGGCCGCGCTGCGCCGCCGATCATCGCGGAAGTAGGAATTGCCTCCATCAATGATGGTGTCACCCTCTTCCAACAACCCGGAGAGTTCCTGGACAATTTTATCCGTGATCGCAGCCGGGATCATGATCCAAACCGCCCGGGGTTTTTCCAATTTCGAGACGAGATCCTGAAGCGAAGTGGCACCGTGGGCGCCTTCGGCGACGAGTTCCTCAACGGCCTTGGGATTTGTGTCGTAAACGACGCACTGGTGGGAGTTCCGCAGGAGACGGCGCACCATGTTGGCGCCCATTCTTCCGAGTCCGATCATGGCAATTTGCATAGGAATTGGGATTCGGCTGCACTCTCGCTGACGATTTTTCAAAGGGCAACTTCATTTCTGCCGGCGCCGCCGGAAAGGGCGCCTCTCCAATAAGTGCAAAAACGAGATGCCCTGCGCCAAAGGCGCATGATTCAATAGCCCAGT
>JACSRU010000041.1 GCA_014879575.1 Chthoniobacterales bacterium
GGTTGGCGGGGATGGCACCGCCCGAGCCGGACGACACGGAGGTCGTCCCTCCAGAAGTGACGCTTCGCGTCCGGATCGGCGAATTGATGGGTCGGAAAAATGAGGTGTTCCTTCCTGCCCCCCGGCGTCGTGGCTGGCTTGGGCACCCATTCCCACGAACTCACCGTTTCCTTCGAGAATCCGTCGGATTGCATCCCCAGAATCGTGAATACGCGCGGGTGAAATCGTTGGCATGGCTGTATCCCAGGCGAAAGGCCACTTCCTTCACGCTCAGCTCCTCGGCGGCAAGGAGATCCCGGGCGGATTCCATCCGCAACGTGGCGGCAAATTCCCGGACGTTTTGTCTCATCCGTTTTTGAAACAGTCGGTTGAGTGTGGCCGGAGAAACCTGCAAATAATCCGCCAGCGCCGTCACGGGCCGCGTCTCCTCGGGATGTTGTCGCAGCCAGTTGAGCGCATATTCCAAACGCGTGTTCTCACTTCCGTCCCTTTTCTTTCGCGACGGACTCCGGGCGAGGAGGACGTCGAGGCGCCCCCGGATGGCGCGAATCGCATGGCTGGCCGCCTCGTCCATGCGGGTGATTTCCCTCCGGGTCTCCTCGTGCAGGGCACGGAGTTGTTTTTCCTCATCGGGCGACAATGCGCTGATCCGCCAGGCCTCTTCGCCAGGATTGATGCCGGGAAGGCTGGGGGCATCCCTCCAGATCCAGTTGAAAATCTGGCAGCGCTCCGCCCGACCTGCGGCCTGCCAGCCATTCGGACAAGAGGGGCCAATGATCGCGAGGTGGCCCCGGGGAACGGGAATGCACCGCTCCCCGACATCGAGCAACGCCCGCCCCTTTGCGACGTATTGATAGGTCCACCCTTCGTGAAAGGAAACCGGCACGGCATGCCGTCCATATTCCCGCCATCCCCACGAAAGATACTGCAGTTCGTTGATCCGGAGACCCTGGTTCACCCAACGCGGCCTGCCTCCGGGCGGCAGGTGAATCACTCGCTGGTAATTCTTCATAAAGTAGCAGAATCAATCATTCGATTCTAGTGGCTAGCCACCGGCGCTTTCAATCCCAATCGCACCGGAGGAAAGTCGCTATCTGGGATTGCACTGCGCAATCACATCCTGAAAAACTCCAGCCTTATGAAAACACATTCTCTCTTCGATTTGCAGGGCGAAGTGGCGGTCGTCCTCGGCGGGACCGGCGCCCTCGGGGGGGCGATCTGCGAGGCACTCGCACAGGCGGGCGCAAAGGTGGCCGTGGTCGGACGCAACGCCGGACGGGGACGGGACCGTGCGGAAAAAATTGTGAAATCCGGGGGCACCGCCCTGTTTCAGGAGGCGGACGCCCTGTCGCGTTCCAGCTTGGAGAATCTCGTGTCCGGCGTCACCGCAAAATGGGGGACGCCCACGATCCTTGTAAACGGAGCCGGCGGAAACGATGCCCGGGTCACCGTCACCGAAGAGAACCGATTCGAAGACATTTCCGCGGAGGCCTGGGCGGAAAATTTCGATCTCAACCTCGTCGGCGGCACCCTGCTTCCCTCCCAGGTGATCGGGCGCGTCATGGTCGCCGCCGGACGCGGCAGCATCATCAATGTCGCGAGCGTCTCCGCGCATCTCCCGCTGTCCCGGGTCGTCGCCTACTCGGCCGCCAAGGCGGCGGTCATGAGCCTCACGCTTTTCCTTGCCCGGGAGTGGGCACCTTTTGGCGTCCGGGTCAATTCCATCACGCCCGGATTTTTCCCGGCGGATCAAAATCGCAAACTCCTTTTCAACGACGACGACACCCCCACCCCGCGCACGACGGCGATCCTGGGACACACGCCGATGAATCGCTTTGGAAAGCCGGGGGAACTTGGCGGAGCGGCCGTGTTCCTCGCCAGCGAAAAGGCTTCGGGATTTGTCACGGGCAGCGATATTCGAGTTGACGGGGGATTTCTTTCCCAGACGATCTGACCTGATGAAAACGCTCTCCCAGCAGGCTCCGGATAACGCCTCCCTCAGCGAAGCCCAGATAGATGACCTCCTGGACGGATTTGTCCGGGGGTATTCGTTTGCGGGAAAGCGCGTGCTCCTCATCATTCCCGACGGCACCCGCACGGCGCCGATCGGACGACTCTTCAAGGGCCTGCACGCGCGCGTCGCCTCCGACACAGCCAAACTCGACATCATCATCGCCCTCGGCACGCATCCGCCCATGAGCGATGAGGCGATCAACAACCGCCTGGAAATCACTCCGGAGGAACGCGCGGGCAAGTATGGCCGGGTCACGGTTTACAACCATACCTGGGATCAGGCGGAAACCCTCCAGGACATCGGCTGCATCCCCGCGAAAAAAATTCATGAACTCTCCGACGGACTTTTTTCGACGGACGTTCCGGTCCACATCAATCGGATCATCAACGCCTACGACACGTTGCTGGTGATCGGTCCCGTCTTTCCACACGAAGTGGTGGGATTTTCCGGAGGGAACAAATATTTTTTTCCGGGAATTGGCGGGGCGGAGATCCTGAATTTTTTCCACTGGCTGGGTGCGGTGGTGACCAATCCGATGATCATCGGCAACAAGTGGACTCCGGTGCGGAAGGTGGTGGATCAGGCCGCGTCCTTCATCCCGCAGGACAAACTCTGCCTGGCCGCCGTGGTGGACGACAAGCGCTTTGCCGGACTCTTTGCGGGAACGCCGGAGGGAGCCTGGGACGAGGCCAGCGACCTCTCCTCCCGGATTCACATCACCTACAAGGAACGTCCCTTCCAGACCGTGTTGTCCTGTGCGCCCCTGATGTATGACGAGCTCTGGGTGGCAGGAAAGTGCATGTATAAGCTGGAGCCCGTGGTGGCCGACGGCGGAGAACTCATCATTTACGCCCCGCACCTGCACGAGGTCTCCGAGGTGCATGGACGCCTCATGCGCGAAATCGGCTACCATTGCCGCGATTTCTTCCTCAAGCAGTGGGACAAATACCAGAACTACCCGACCGGCGTCCTCGCGCACTCCACCCATGTGCATGGAATCGGCACCTACGAAAACGGGGTGGAAACCCCCCGGGTGACCGTCACGCTGGCCACCCGCATCCCCGAGGCCGTTTGCCGGCAAATCAATCTCAACTACCGGAATCCGGACACGATCAATCCGAACGATTTTGCCAATCGGGAGGAGGAAGGGATTCTCCTTGTGCCGAAGGCGGGGGAACGGCTTTTCCATTTGAAAAATCGTCCGGCATGGGCGGGCGGCCAATGAGTGCCTGGATCGTGAGGGGCGTGACCGGATGCGGCAGGATCACTTCATGCCCACCGCGTTGCTTGACCGCCAATTTTTCCTCGCTCGAAGAACCCGTCGGTGCTCTCGTTGTCGGGATCAACCAACCGCCAGCTCAAATCGTGCCGGAACCCCTCGGGGGCATCTGCGGCGACAGAAACCCAGCCTTTTCCAAATCAACCCATCAATAACTATGAATCAAAGTGACATCGGACTCATCGGACTCGCCGTCATGGGCGAAAATCTCGTTCTCAACATGGAAAGCCGGGGCTTCAAGGTCAGCGTCTTTAACAGAACCACCGCCGTAACTGAAAAATTTGCGGCCGGTCGCGCCAGGGGGAAAAACATTGTTCCCACGAAGACTTTGGAGGAATTCGTCCGGTCGCTGGCCCGACCGCGCAAGGCCCAGATCATGGTCAAAGCGGGGGCACCCGTGGATGCGGTCATCGGTCAGCTCCTCCCTCTGCTGGAACCTGGCGATGTCATCATCGATGGAGGCAACTCGTTGTGGACGGATACCCAGCGGCGCGAAAAAGCCCTCAGGGAAAAAGGCATCCATTTTTTCGGTGTGGGCATCAGCGGCGGCGAGGAGGGCGCGCTCAAGGGACCGTCCATCATGCCCGGTGGCTCCAAGGAAGGCTGGGCCGCCCTGGAACCGATTTACACACGCATCGCCGCCGTCGCGGAGGGGGAACCTTGTTGTCGGCACATGGGGCCGGATGGCGCCGGCCACTACGTCAAGATGGTCCACAACGGAATCGAATACGGCGACATGCAGCTGATCTGCGAAGCCTATGCCATCCTCAAAGCCACCATCCATCCCTCCGCCGCAGAGTTTCACCAGATCTTTACCGATTGGAACAAGGGCGAACTCGACAGCTTCCTGATCGAAATCACGAAAAATATTTTCACGAAAAATGATCCGGAAACGGGTCGGCCCATTGTGGACCTCATTCTCGACAAGGCCGGACAGAAGGGCACGGGCAAATGGACGGTCAGCCATGCGACGGAAGTCGGAGTGCCCCTCTCGGTGATCGGCAGTGCCGTGGAGGCCCGCGTCCTTTCCTCCATGAAGGAGGAGCGGATCGCCGCCTCGGAAGTCTTTACGGGACCTTCACCGGACGCCTTCAGCGGGGACCGCCAGCAACTGATGGATGCCGTGCGCGACGCACTCTATGCCAGCAAGATCATCAGCTACGCCCAGGGCATGGTCCAACTCGGCAAGGCCGGCGAACTCTACAACTGGAATCTCAACTTCGAAGACATTGCCAGCATCTGGAGGGGCGGATGCATCATCCGCGCCCGCTTCCTCAACCGCATCACCGAGGCCTACAAAAAGAATCCCGGCTTGAAGAACCTCGTCCTCGATCCGTTCTTTGCGGAAATCCTCTCCCGCACGCAAGTCAACTGGCGGAAAGCCGTGCAGACGGCGATCGAATACGGGGTGGCCGCCCCCGCTTTCAGTGCCGCGCTCAGCTATTTCGACAGCTACCGCACAAGGTGCCTTCCGGCAAATCTGCTTCAGGCGCAGCGGGACTACTTCGGCGCCCACACCTATGAACGCATCGACAAACCCGCCGGGGAGTTTTTCCACACCGAGTGGTTTTCGTAAAAATCCCCGCCTCTTATGACATTTCGAACCGGATGGGCGACAGGCGATATCTCTCCGACGTTGCCGGTGGAATTATACGGGCAGTATTACCAGCGGGTTGCCGAGCAGCTCCTTGATCCATTGTCCGCCGTGGCCTGGGCCACGGAGTCGGAGACGGAGGGAGGGCATCGCGAGCAGGCTTTGTTGATCGGCGTGGATCTTTTGTTGGTGACACGGGAGCTGCACGAGGAATTGCGCAGACGTCTGGCACAGGCCATTCCGGAGTTCGACGGATCGCGGTTGTTGATGAATGCGGTGCATACGCACACCGGGCCCGGCATCACGATTTTCCGCAACTGGTGGGAGGCGAATCCCCGGGTGATGACATTGGACGCCTACAGGGCGTTTTTGCTGGATCGGCTGACCGATGTGGCGGTCCGCGCCTGGAACGCCCGCGCGCCGGGAGGGATCGGATTTGGCCTGGAATGGGCGGTGCTAGGTCATTGCCGACGCCCGGTCTATGCCGATGGAACCTCGGAAATGTATGGAGCGGTGAACCGTCCGGATTTTGTCGGCATGGAAGCGGGCGAGGACAGCGGCGTGGAATTGATTTTCACCTGGGATCGCGAGCGGATTTTGACGGGCATCGTCGTCAATGTCGCCTGCCCGGCGCAGGTTCTGGAGGCCGGGCGATTCGTTTCGGCGGACATGGCCGGGGAATTGCGGCGGCTTTTGCGTGAGGCGTTGGGGAGGGATGTTCCGGTGCTCTTTCAAGTGGCACCGGCCGGCGACCTCTCCCCCCGCGATTTGACCAGAAACCACCAGGGAACGGACGCGCATTTTTGGGATGAAGCCGGGATGCGAATTCTGGCCGGACGGCTGACCCGCGCCGTCCTGGATGGCCTGCGCAAAGCGTCTGGAGATGGCGCGTTGGATCGCGCGGGCGCAAAGGCTGTCGTGGATTGGAATCCGGTTTTCCAGCATTCGGTGACGTCGGTGGACTTGCCTGTTCAGCGTGTGACAGCGGCGGAATACGATGCCGCCAAGGAGGCGATCCGTGCGCTGGAAGCCGGGAACTCCGATTTAAAGGATGATTTGTGCGCGGCGTATCGCGGATTTGAGGCGCGCACACTGGAGCGGGAGCGGACGGGCGGGCAGGGGCCGTATGACGACAAGAACGAGGAATTCGTGAGGTGGCATGACAACCAGGCCGTGATGAAAAGGTTTCAAACCCAGGATGCGGAGCCGGTGTGTCCGTGCGAAGTGCATTGTCTGCGCCTGGGCGAAGCGGTTCTGGCGTCCAATCCGTTTGAGTTGTTTTTGGAATACAGCCAGCGCATCAAGGCACGCAGCCGGGCGAAACGGACGATGCTGGTGCAGTTGGCGGGGGATTGCTGCGGGTATTTGCCGACATCCCGCGCCATGAAACATGGCGGCTACAGCGCCATGATCATCAATGGCCGGGTGGGTCCCGAGGGAGGCGACAAGCTGGTAAAAACCACTCTGGACGCCATAGAACACGTTTTCGGATAATTTCCGTTGGCGGGAAAAACGACTATGAGAAAAATCAAGGCGGGTTTTGTGGGTTTCGGCGAAGTCAACACGCCGCGCGAAATGGTCGAGCGACTTTGCCGGGAGGCACTCTCGCGACTTCCGGAGGATCAGTTCGACCTCATCGTCACCGATCCCGTCCGTGACGATCCCGGGGGGCAGGAGGCCGCTCGCGCGGTCGCCGAACTGGGTGGCCACGATCTGGATGTCCTGCTGGTGTGCGTGGCCGGATGGATTCCTTCGCACACCGTCTTTCAGGTGATTGATCCATTCCGGAACACCCCCATGGTTCTCTGGGGACTGTCCGGATGGAGGGAAAACGGGCGGATTGTCACCACGGCCTGCCAGGCCGGCACCACGGCACTGCGTCAGCCCATGGCGGAGATGGGGTATGTTTTTGAATACCATGTCGAGACGTTGGATGGTGGCGACCCCGTGCCGGCCATCGGAGATTTTGCGCGGGCGGCACGGGCGGCGGCCCTGCTGCGCGGGGCGCGCATTGGTCAGATGGGGTTCCGCGACATGAACCTTTATGCCACGCTGTATGACGGCATGGCTCTCCGCGCAAAAATCGGAGTCGAGGTGGAATTTTTTGAAATGCTTGAAATCGCGCGGAACATGGAAGATTGCGATGCGGCCACCCTGGCCCAATGGCGGAAGGTCATGGAGGATCGCTGGCATTTCACCCGACCCGCCCAGCCACAAACCCTCGAAAATTCCATCCGCCTGGCCTGGGCCCTGCAACGCAAAATCCACGAGCGGAGCTACCAGGGACTCTCCTTTAAGGATGTGGACGGCGTGAAGAAACTTTTGGGATTTGCCCCGGCGGGAGCGATGACCCTTCTGCATGAGCACGAAGAGAGCCTTTGCACCATTCCAGAAAATGACACCCTGGGCGCGGTGACGCAGCTCATGGTCCGCCAACTCACCGGCCAGTGCGCCGCCTATCTGGAGTTTTACGATTTTTTTGAAAAGGGAGCGCTCATGGGAGTGCCTGATTACGTGCCGCCACAAATCGTGCAGGGTTCCGTGTGCGTGACCCCCACGGCTTTTGGCGGTTTTGGGGAGGGACTCCTCAATGTCTCAAAAATCCGAACCGGACCCGTCACGCTGATGCGCCTGGCACAGTCCGGCGGACGCCATTGCCTGCACGCCTTCACCGGCCTGAGCATGCCGCCTCCGGCATGGGAGGAAGCCGGCTGGCAACCGCCCGCACCCCAACTGCCCAGCTTGCGCGTGGACTTCGACATCCCGATGCGCGCCTTCCAAAATCAGGTGATGGGACAGCACTATATCCTGGCCCACGGCGACCACCTTGCCGCCGTACGGGCACTTTGCCGGATTTTGGACATCCAGTTTCTGGCGAGTTGAACTCCTCTCCCACGGCTCGGGGACCGGTCATTTCTTACTGGGCCAAGCGAAAGCTGCGTCCGGGATTCGAGTGCCTCTTCTGGAGGGATGACCTCCGTGTCGTCCGCCTCGCTCCGTGCCATCCCCGCCAACCGCCCACGGACCA
>JACSRU010000039.1 GCA_014879575.1 Chthoniobacterales bacterium
TTGGTTAACACCACTTTTCAAACGTGGGGTCATGTTTTCGGAATCTCGAAATTCGCTCACGCCGGGCGGGTGTATCGGCACTTCGGATACCCGGACCAGCTGAAAAATGATCCTCCCGCGTTGGTCCTCTTTCCGAACGGCGGCTGCGCTTCACCTCTGGCGGGCGTCGGTTTTATCGGCTGAGGAGGGATGGTGACTGGGTGGGACGCTGTTTTTGGGGTGGTTCCGGGCGGGGAAATGCGGCAGTGTCGGGGGTGTGAAAAGTCACGTTCCCAAGTCAACCGGGCTGCTGAAACTTCTCGCGGAATGACAGGCATCGCATGAAAGAAAGTCAGAACATCGAATGGAAAGAGACTTGGCGGGACGAGTTTTTACGCGGTATCTGCGGCTTCGCCAATGCCGAGGGTGGCGTGCTGCACATCGGACGTAATAATCGGGGCGCGGTCGTCGGTTTGCCAGATGCAGCGCGCCTTCTGGAGGAAATCCCGAACAAGGTGCGGGACCTCCTCGGCATCTTGGTGGATGTCAGGCTGCGACGGGAAGCCGGTCAAGAATTCATTGAGATCGCGGTGGAGCCCTATCTACATCCCATCAGTTACCGAGGCCGTTATTTTCGGCGCAGTGGCAGCACAACGCTGGAGTTGACCGGGGTCGCCCTGGATCGCTTTCTCCTGCGTCGCCAGGGCCGAACGTGGGATAGTGTGCCGGTGCCCGGTGTGAAGGCCGCTGACCTTTCCGCATCTGCCATCCAGCGGTTCCGTGAGTTGGCTCGGGCCAGCGGGCGACTCGATTCTGCGGACTCCCGCACAGCCAAGTCGGCTCTCATCGGGAAACTCCTACTCACCGAGGGGCGTCATCTCAAGCGCGCCGCCGTTCTGCTCTTTCACGACGACCCCGAGAAATTTGTCACCGGAGCTTTTGTCAAAATCGGATTCTTCCGGTCGGAGTCCGACCTTGCCTATCATGACACACTGCACGGCAACCTTTTCACCCAGGTTGCCGGCACCATTGATCTTGTGCGCACCAAATATCTCAAGGCAGCGATCAGCTATCAAGGCATCCAGAGGATTGAGCGTTACCCGGTGCCCGACGCCGCCCTGCGCGAGGCCATTCTCAATGCGCTTGTGCATCGTGATTATGCGGTGGGCGCACCGGTGCAGATACGCGTCCACGAAAATCGGCTGAGCATATGGAATCCCTGCGTGCTGCCAGAGGGTTGGACCTTGAAGACGCTGCTGGGAACCCACCCTTCAACTCCATTCAATCCCGCCATCGCCAATGTATTTTTCCGTTCCGGAGAAATTGAAACATGGGGGCGCGGCATCCTGCGCATTTTCACAGCTTGCCGGGAAGCAGGGTTGCCCCGACCCAGACTCAAGTTTGATGGCACCGGCCTCACGGTTGAGTTTCGCTACGCTTCGGCCTATTTGCTGGCCATGCCGGGCCGCGAAACCACCCCGCGAACCGCAGAGCGGCAAGTCGGCCCTGATATGAAACAGCCAGAGTCGCAGCCAGAGTCGCGGCCAGAGTCACTGGACGAGCGAATCCTCGGTTTGTTGCGCAGCGGCCCCATGTCGAAGGCGGAAATCTCAGCGGGGTTGGGGCATAAAGAGGTTTCGGGCCAGCTGAACAAAATTATGCGGATGTTGCTCGCTGACCAAAACATCGAATACACGCTCCCAACCAAACCCAACAGCCGCCTTCAGAAATATCGTCTCACGACCAAGACTCGAACTTGACCCACGAATTGTGCTGACCGCTCATCCACCTGACACCCGACCGCCCCTGATTACCTTCCATGCCTGAACCGCTTCGCACAAAACGCCGAACGCCAAATCGCGTCATCCTGGCCTTCAAAAAAATCACCACCCCATGCCCTCGCTGAACTGGATCGGAAAGGAAGCCGTCATTAATCACCATCTGGAAGTTCCCTTCCGGTTACTGAAGGACGTGCCCGATCTCGCCTGCGGTGATCCGGGTTCCGGCAATCTCATCGTGGAGGGAGACAATCTCGTGGGATTGAAGGCGTTGTTGCCCTATTACGCGGGGAAGGTGAAATGCGTCTGCATTGACCCGCCTTACAACACGGGCAACGAGGGCTGGGTCTATAATGACAACGTCAACAGCCCACTCATCCGTGAGTGGCTGGGAAAAGTCGTCGGCAAGGAAGGCGAAACCCTCGACCGCCACGACCGCTGGCTCTGCATGATGTATCCGCGATTGGCACTGTTGAAACAGTTCCTGAGCGAGGATGGTTCAATTTGGATTCACATGGACGATTCGGAAATCGGTCTGCTTCGAGTCGTCATGGACGAGATTTTTGGGGCACACCGCTTCGTCGCCTGCAACGTCTGGCAAAAGCGATACTCCCGCGAGAATCGGGAAGCCATCGGCGATGTCCACGAATACCTGATGGTCTATGCTATGGACCCAGAGCGGTTCAAGGAGACGCGGAATAAGGTTGGCCTCGAAGAAAAGCAGCGCAGCAACTATAAGAATCCGAATAACGATCCCAATGGGCCGTGGCAGTCCATTTCGATGACAGCCCAAGGGTGGCGACCGAATCAAATGTATGAAATTGTCGCTCCCAACGGAACCCGGCATAAGCCACCCGAAGGGCGATGCTGGTCGCTGATCGAGTCAGAATACCTCAAACTGTGTGCAGAAAACCGCCTTTGGTGGGGAAAGGACGGCAATGGGGTTCCGCGTCAGATTCGATACCTGAAAGAAGTCGAAGGTCTGGTTCCTTGGACGTGGTGGACTCACGAGGAGGTCGGGCACACGGACGAAGCCCGGAAGGAAGTTCAGTCAATTTTCGGAACCCAAACTGCGTTCGATACCCCGAAACCCTCCCGCCTCATCGAGCGCATCCTTCAAATCGCCACCAACCCCGGTGACCTTGTGCTCGACAGTTTCGGTGGTTCCGGGACTACAGCACACGCCGTTCTGAAATTGAACGCGGCGGAAAGGTCTCGCACGGAGAGCACGGAGGACACGGAGAAGGAAACATTGGAAAAAACCTCCGTGTCCTCTGCGTCCTCCGTGCGAACCCCTCTCCCGAATCGTCGGTTCATCCTCATCGAACTTGAGGAGAGGGTCGCCCGTGAAGTCACTGCCGGGCGCGTTCGTCGCGTGGCCGAAGGCTACACGAGCGCGAAGGGCGAGAGTGTGGCCGGCCTTGGCGGCGGATTCCGCTTCTGCGAATTGGGCGAACCACTCTTCGACGAAGCCGGGCAAATCCGCGCCACCGTCCGTTTCGCCGACCTCGCCCGGCACGTCTATTTTACTGAGACCGGCGAACCACTCATCGGGTCTCGCACGGAGAATACGGAGGACACGGAGAAGGAATTGCTTCAAAAACCCTCCGTGCTCTCCGTGTCCTCCGTGCGAATCTCTTCTCCGCTTCTCGGCGTCTGCCGGGGCGTCGGCATTTACCTTCTCTACAACGGCATCCTCGGCGACAAGAGTGCCAGCGGCGGAAACGTCCTCACCCGCGCCGTATTGACGCAACTCCCGCCATTCGACGGCCCGAAGGTCGTCTATTGCGCCGGTTGCCTTCTTGGCCCCGAACGGCTTGCCGCCCACCGGATCACCGTCCGGCAAACCCCCTACGAAATCCGCGCCACATGAAAACATCTCGCACGGAGGACACGGAGATCACGGAGAAAGGACTGAATGAAATCAGCGGACTGATTGTGGATGCTGCTTTTCATGTGCATCGCGAACTTGGCCCCGGATTGCTGGAATCGGTTTACGAAGTGATCCTGGCGGATGCTTTGCGCCAGCGCGGATTGACGGTGGCGAAGCAGGTGCCAATCCCCATTCGTTTCGAGGGGAAATTGTTCGACGAGGGATTCAGGGCAGACCTCGTCGTGAGCGGATGCGTCATCGTCGAGATCAAGTCCGTCGAAAGTCTGGCCCGCGCGCACAAAAAACAGATTCTCACCTATCTGAAACTTTCAGGCCTGAAGCTTGGCCTCCTCATCAATTTTGGCGGCGAACTTCTCAAGGGTAATATCGAGCGCCTCGCAGCCGGTCCAATCCCGGACCTGAAATCCTCTCCGTGACCTCCGTGTTCTCCGTGCGAACCATTCATGAAAAAAGAACCTACTTTCGAATCCCTCATTCTCACGATCCGCAACCAGAAGGTGTTGCTGGATGCCGATCTTGCCACCATTTACGACGTGCCAACAAAGCGCCTGAATGAGCAGGTCAAACGCAACGCCGCCCGGTTTCCCGAGGATTTCATTTTTCAGCTTACCGCAGAGGAAAAACAAGAGGTGGTCGCAAATTGCGACCACCTTGCCCGCCTCAAGTTTTCCAAGAGCCTGCCCTATGCCTTCACTGAGCATGGAGCGATCATGGCCGCCACGGTTCTCAACAGCCCGGAGGCAGTCAAGATGAGCGTTTTCGTGGTGCGGGCTTTTGTCCAGATGCGGGAACAACTTGCGACCAACGCCGCGATCCTCAAGCGGTTGGCAGAAATCGACAAAACCCTCCTCGAACACGATCAGGTGCTCGGCGTGATCTGGCGGCAGATCCAGCCACTGCTTGCGCCGCCTCCCGATCCACCCAAGCCGCGAATCGGGTTTCACTGCGACGAAAAGCCATGATCTCTCCCAAGGAATACCAAGCCCGTGTCCTTGCCTCGCTCCGGACCTTCATGAAGGCCTGTGGGCAGGGCGTGTCTCCGGGAGCGGCCTTCCGGGATGTGGTCACGGGAAACGGAGGACCGGACGTGCCGTATCAGGCCGTCCATGCCGCGAATCTTCCTCCCGAGATGCCCTACGTCTGCCTGCGCGTGCCGACCGGCGGCGGTAAGACGCTCATAGCCTGTCATGGAGTCGGCATCGCCAAGACGGAACTCCTGCAAGCCGACCGCGCCGTGATTTTGTGGCTCGTGCCCAGCAACACCATTCTCGATCAAACGGCGGATGCCCTCCGCGATCCGGGCCATCCGTATCGCCGGGCTTTGGAAACGGCCTGCGTCGGACCCGTTGAAGTCGTGACCGTCGAGGAGGCGCTGCGCCTGTCACGGGCGACGGTTGAGAGCCAGACCGTGGTGATCGTTGCGACGATCCAGGCGTTCCGGGTCGAGGACACCACGGGACGCAAGGTCTATGACCAAAACGGCAGCTTTGCCGAACACCTCCAGAACGTTCCCGCCGACCTGCTTGCCGATTTGCTGCCCGGTGCCGACGGGAAGCCGAAACCGTCGCTTGTGAATGTGCTGCGCCTGCGCCGCCCTATCATGGTCGTGGACGAGGCGCACAATGCGCGAACGCTGCGGTCATTTGTCGCGCTGGCCGACCTGCGGCCATCGTGTGTGATCGAGTTGACCGCAACCCCCTCAATGGGCGGCACGGAAGTCATTTCCGGCAAAAAGGAGGTCATGCCTCCCTCGAACATCCTCCATCGCGTCTCAGCGGCTGAGTTGAAGGCGGCGGACATGGTGAAGCTCCCTCTTCGCGTCGTCACCCGGCACCCGAGCCAGAAAGACGCGCTGCTGGCGGATGCCATCACCCTGCGTTCCGACCTCGAAAAACTCGCCGCTGCCGAGGCCCAGGCGACCGGCGAATACCTTCGCCCGATCATGCTTATCCAGGCCGAGCGCGTGGATGCCTGCGAGCCGCTGCGGGAGCGGATGGTCACCGACTTCGGCATCGCCCGCGAGGAGATCATCATCTCCACCGGGACGAAGGATGAACTCAAAAACTCCCACGGCATCAGCACTCCAAAATCCAAAGTGCGTTTCATCCTCACTGTGGAGAAACTGCGCGAGGGCTGGGACTGCCCGTTTGCCTACGTCCTGTGCAGCCTCAAGGAGACGCGTTCCGTCACGGCCATCGAGCAGATTGTTGGGCGCATCCTGCGGCTTCCCAAAGCGACCGCCAAGCAGCATCCCGATCTCAACTGCGCCTACGCATTCTCCGTTTCCGAAAACATTCATGAAGTCCTCTCGGAGCTAAAGGATGCCCTGGAGCACAACGGCTTCACCGCAGCCGAGGCCGAACGAATCATCATCCCGGTGCCGCAGGGCGTGCTCCCTCTTGGCGTTCAGCCCAGGACCGTGACGCTCGATCCCGCAACCGAAATTGACATCCCGACGGTCTCGCACGAAGTCGCCGCCCTCGCGGGAAAGGCGAAGCTCGACGCCAAGACAGGCGCGATCACGATTTTCGTTCCCTTGGATCAGGAGGAGACCGACCGGCTGGTTTCTTGCGCCCGAACCGGAGAAGCCCGGCAGCGCATCGAGGCCACCGTGGAAGCCGTCCGGGAGGCGGAACGCGCCTTCGGAGGGACCGGGGCAACCCGCATCGCTTCTCCCTACGAACAGCAACTCGACTTCGTCGTTCCGCTGCTTTGCGTGGATGAGGCCGGTCAGCTTTTCGAGTTCGAAAGCACGTTCCTGCTCGAACACCCCTGGCGGCTGGGATCGAAGGACGCCAACCTCCGGGAGTCCTACAACCCGCTGGAACGTCCCAAGGGAAAACAAGGGGTGGTGGACATCGAAGCCAAGGGAGAGGTGACGACCGCCGTTGTTCAGGAACAAAAGGGCGATGCCAATCCGGGCGACTATGTCGGCACCTTGCACCAACAGGTGATGCAGTTGGGCGGAGTTTCGGACTGGTCCCTCGAATCCCTCGTGGCATGGCTGGACCGCCAGATCGAACACGCAGACATCCCGGCATCCGAATCGGCGGAGTTCCTTCGCAAGGCGATCAACGGCGTGATGGCTCGCCACGGAATTACCGACATCGGCTTGCTCGCCCTCGACCGCTTCCGCCTCCGCGATGAAATCGAGGCTCGGATCAAAGTCCACCGCGAAGCCGAACGAGTGGAGGCATTCCGCGGATGGCTCCTACCCGACTCCGCGCTCACCGTGTCGGATTCCCGCTCACTCAACTTTAAGGCCATGCCTTACGAGCCCGGCTGGCTCTACGAGGGAACTTTCCAGTTCCAGAAGCACTACTTCGGCCCGAAACCCGGAGAACTCCGCGAGAAGCGGGCCGATGGCAAGCTCGCCGAGGAGTTCCAATGCGCTCAGTTCCTCGACGGACTTCCTGAAATCCGCTTCTGGATTCGCAACCTCGCCAAAAAATCCTCTTCCTTCCGTCTCCAAACCGCAACCGACTGGTTCTACCCGGACTTTGTCTGTCAGCTCACAGACGGACGCGTTCTTGTCGTCGAGTTCAAAGGCGAGCACCTCTGGAAGGATGCCGAGGGAAAGCGCCTCGTCGGTGCCGTCTGGGAAAGCCGTAGCGGCGGCAAATGCCTCTTCATTATGCCAAAGGGTGCGGACCTTGAGGCGATTGAATCTAAAATCATAACGGAAGGATAAAAGGCCAGAACAGAAACAAGACTCTGGCGTCGTTTGCGACCAGTCGGCCAAAGAGAAGGTCGAGTTCATCGAGGACTGGATCAACAGCATGGTGGGATGGAGTGAGGAAATCATTTTTCCCACCCCAGCGTATCCCCCGCACCTCCCGCTCCGTCACCCGTGAATCTGCATCAAGAAAAAGCAATTCCTCCTGCCGACAAGCGCGCAAGTTGAGCAGGTTCATGATCTGGGTGATGCGGGCCCTACTCACGCCCCCGAACCGGGCGAGGTCGGCGTAGTCACGGACGATCCCTTGCCGAATCAGTCCGTCAAAATGGATGGCGAGTGCCATGAGCCGGGAAATCCGGGGAACGCGGTCCGGTGGTGTCGCCGGTCACCCAAAGTGCACCACCTCGGGTCAGTTGAAAGTGCACCACTTTCTGGACGGGGAAACTGGGGTCAGGCGGCATTTTCTTGCAAAAAGGCCTTGAACGACGGTGTCACAGGGTTGGATCGCAGAAAGACTCAGAATGCG
>JACSRU010000066.1 GCA_014879575.1 Chthoniobacterales bacterium
CAGACGGAGCTGGTCCCTCCAGGGCAGGGCGTCTCTTCTGGAGGGATGACCTCCGTGTCGTCCGCCTCGACTTGCGCCACCTCCGCCAACCGCCAACGGACCAGACGGAGCTGGTCCCTCCAGGGCAGGGCGTCTCTTCTGGGGGGACGACTTATTGGGTGCCCGGACGCGAAGTGCCTTTTCCGGTTGACCCGTCGGTCGCACAAAAGGAACTTGTTGCGTCCTGGATCGTCGGGGGAGCGCTTTCCCTCTGGAAGCCAGCGGGCTTCGCTGCTCTACTCGGTGCATGTTTGAAGTGACGGTGTTGGCCAGCGGGAGTTCCGGAAATGCCTTGTTGGTGCGCTCCGGGGATTGTGCGTTGCTTGTGGATGCGGGGCTGAGTGCGCGCAAGCTGGAGAAGTGTCTTGCGAATTGTGGGGTCGCGCCGGAATCGCTCGCCGGCATCCTTCTCACGCATGAACACGGGGATCACACCCGGGGACTCAAGGTGTTCGTGGGCAAACATCCTGTGCCGGTTTTTGCCAATCCGCTGACGGCGGACCATCTCAAGCGGGCGGGAATCGTCGCCCGGTGGAATCTCTTCGCCAGTGGCACGGGATTTTTCCTTGAGGGGTTGGAAATCCTTCCCTTTTCCGTCCCGCACGATGCGGCCGACCCGGTCGGCTTCGTGCTTCGCTTTGATGGCACGGGGTTCGCCGTGCTCACCGATCTCGGCTACGCCACCCAGCAGGTCGTGGAGTCGGTTCGCGGGGTGCAGGCACTGCTCATTGAAACAAATCACGACGAAGCCCTGCTGCAAAGCGACACAAAGCGCCCGTGGTCGGTGAAGCAGAGGATTCTTTCCCGGCATGGTCACCTCTCGAATACAGCGGCGGCGGATGTCGTGGCCCGGGTGGCGACGGATGCCCTCCGGCATGTGCTCCTCGGCCACCTGAGCCGGTCCTGCAACTCCCCGGAACTGGCGCTTCATGCGGTAAACTCCCGCCTGCGGGCCGCCGGCGGCGGCGAGGCGGTCACCATCCAATGCGCCGGCACCGATGAGGAAGCTCCCCCGCTCAGGCTCTTGATTTAGGGAGCCTTGGCATTTGGATTTTGACGGAACGCGGCATCATGAACAGCGGAAATTGGCTGATTGATCAGGCGGATGCGGACGAAGGCCTGCGAGGGTTTCTAGATGCGGAGTCCCGGCCGGGAGGGCGGATTTGCGAGGTTGCGGAGCCGGCACAGCCGTTTGTGGCGGCACTCTTTGCGCGAAGGCATTCCGGTCGCGTCTGGGTCGTGTGTCCGGATGTCCGGCGGCAGGAGGATTTTGCCCTGGAGATGGCGGCGTGGTGTCCGAGAGTCCGGCTTTTTCCCGAGATGGAGATGCCCGCCGGAGACGCACTGCCGGATCCGGAGACCGCTTCCGAGAGGCTGGAAGTCCTGCGCGCGCTCTCGCGATCCGGCGGAAACGAGATTGTGGTGATTCATCAGGCCCAGTGGGAATCCCCCGTGCCCGCAAAAACCGTTTTTGACCAGGGGTTGTTTGCGTTGATCGTCGGCCAGTCCATCGCTTTGGAGAACGTGGTCGCCAGGCTGGTGGCGGCAGGCTACGAACCGGCCACACAGGTCAGTGCCCGCGGGCATTTCGCCCGGCGCGGGGGAATCGTGGATGTGTTCACCTGGCAGGCGGCACGGCCCTTCCGCATCGAGTGGTGCGACGAGGAGATCGAGTCGATCCGGGAGTTTGATCTGGATACGCAGGGCTCGATTGAGTCCGTGAAGACGGTGGAAATCCTTGGAGTAAAGCGCGGGGTCGGGGAGACAACCCTCGGGGACTATCGCGACGCCGGGGATGCGGTCCTCGAGATTGATCCGTCGGAAGCCGTCGAAGGAACGTTTCTTGGCTTCGGTTCCCTGCCGGACTCCCCTCCCCCCGTCCCGTTCCACCCGGTGCCATTTACGGAATTCGGAGCGGGGGATTTGGTTCTCGATGAGGTCAAGCGCAGCCGGTTTTTTGACCAACTCAGGGAATGGGTGGACCAGAAATGGGTGATTGCGTTTGCCTGCAACAACGAGGGCGAGAACGAACGCTTCCGGGAATTGGCGGCGCATTTTGATTTCGACGCCTCCAGGTTGAAACATGTGGCCCTTCCCGTCACGCGGGGCTTTCTTTGTCCGTCTGCAAAACTTGCCCTGCTTGCCGATGCCGAGATTCTCGGACGTTCGGCCAGCCAGCGCGCGCACCGGGCGGCCCTGCGGCGCGAGCGGGTCCGCTCCGGACGGGCGGCGATGGACTTTTCGGAGTTTGAAGACGGTGATCTCGTCGTCCATCTGGATTATGGAATCGGCCGGTTTCTCGGGTTGCAGAAGTCGCCGGATGGCAGGGGCGAAGTCCTGGCGATCGAGTTCGCGAACGACGCGCGCGTCTATGTCCCCCTCGACCAGGCGTGGCAGGTCTCGCGCTATGTGGGCGTCGGGAAGCGGCATCCGAATCTTTCGGAGCTCGGGGATGACCGCTGGCAGCGCGCCAAGGCCAAGGCCTCGAAGGGGATTTTCGACTACGCGGCGCGGATGCTCAAGGTGCAGGCCGAGCGGGAAAACGGGACCGGCCATGCCTTTCCCCGGGATTCGCACTGGCAGCAGGAGTTCGAGCGGTCCTTTCTTTTCACAGAGACGGGAGACCAGCTCCGGGCCATTGCCGAGACGAAGGCGGATATGGAATCGGTGCGCCCGATGGACAGACTCATTTGCGGGGATGTCGGATTCGGAAAAACGGAGGTGGCGATCCGGGCGGCCTTCAAGGCCGTAAACGGCGGACGTCAGGTCGCCGTGATCACGCCAACAACCGTCCTGGCCCAGCAACACTTCCAGACGTTCCGGGAGCGGATGAGCGAATACCCGGTGACCATCGAATTGCTGAGCCGCTACCGTTCCGTGGCCGAGCAAAAAAAAATCCTCTCCGCCCTTGCTGCGGGCGGCGTGGACATCGTGATCGGCACGCACCGGGTGATTTCGGCGGATGTCTCCTTCAAGAACCTCGGCCTCGTCGTCGTGGATGAGGAGCAACGCTTCGGGGTCAAACACAAGGACACCCTCAAGGAAAAATTCCGACTGGTTGATGTCCTGACGCTCTCCGCGACTCCGATTCCGCGCACGCTCTACCTTTCCCTGATGGGGGCGAGGGACATGTCGCTGATCGAAACCCCGCCCTCGAACCGCCAGCCCGTCGAGACAATCGTCTGCGGATACGATGAGCGGATCATTCGGGATGCGATCACCCGCGAAACCACGCGGGGAGGCCAAATCTACTTTCTTCACAACCGCATTGAAAGCATCGAGCGCACCGCTCTGCGGATTCGTGAACTTTGTCCGGGGGTGAGGGTGCTCGTCGGACACGGGCAGATGGAGGAAAAGGAACTCGAAGCCGTGATGCGGACGTTCGTGGCCGGCGGGGCGGATGTCCTTGTCTCGACGACGATCATCGAAAGCGGCCTCGATATTCCCAATGCCAACACCATCATCATCAATCGGGCTGACCGATTCGGCCTGGCGGATCTTTACCAGCTCCGCGGACGGGTCGGCCGCTCGAACCACAAGGCCTATGCCTTTCTGATGCTGCCCAGGGAGTTGATGTCCGTGGGAGCCGCAAGGAAACGGGTCTCCGCCATCAAACAGTATTCCGACCTGGGCTCCGGGTTCAAAATCGCGATGCGGGATCTCGAAATCCGCGGGGCAGGCAACTTGCTCGGCACCGCACAGAGCGGCCATATCATCGCGGTGGGCTTCGACCTTTACTGCAAACTCCTCAAACGGGCCGTCGAATCCCTCAAAGGCAACCGAACCACCGGAGGGGGGATGACCACCCTCCGTCTCGATTGCGTGAAAACTGACGAGGCGGAATTCCTGGCATCCGACAATTGCGCCGGTGCTTTTGTCCCGGCAGGCTATCTGCCGGATCCCAAAATGCGGATCGAGGCCTACCGGAAGATCGCCGAGGCCTCCAGCCGGGAAAATCTCGAGTCTCTGCGGGCGGTTTGGCGGGATCGCTTCGGCCCGCTGCCACCGGCTGCCGAGAATGCCCTCCTCCTCACCGCCATCCGCCTGGAGGCCTCGCGCCGGAAAATTTCCCTGGTGGAAACGCGCGGGGAAAAGCTCATGCTCACGAGGGGGGGAAGCTTCATCCTGGTTGGGGGGCGGTTTCCCCGCTTGACGGCACCCGACCCGGATTCTAGTTTGCGCGAAATCCTCTCCCTCCTGGAAAGGATGCCCAGCCGATGAGACATTTGTTTATAATCACCGCGTTCAGCCTTCTCCTGGCCTGCCTGCCCGCCGCAGCCCAGCAGGTGGAGGTGATTGACGGCGTCGCGGCCATCGTCAACAAGGACGTGATCACGATCTCACAGGTGCGCGAATTGATCGGTTCCCGCGAGCGTTCCCTGCGCGAGGTGTATTCCGGCGCGGAACTCACGGACAAAATCAAGGAAATGCGACTCGCCGCCCTGAAGGATCTCGTGGATCGCCAGTTGATCATTCAGGAATTCCGAAAAATGCAGGAAAAGGGCGCAAACATTCCCGACTACGTCGTGGATGACCGCGTGCAGGCCATCATCCGCGAGGAATTCGGCGGCGACCGGGCGGCGTTTGTCCGCACGCTTCAGGCCCAAGGCTACACGGTCACGCGCTTCAAGGAAATCGAGAAGGAAAAGATCGTCATCCAAGCGATGCGGCAGGCGAAGGTGAACGAAAATTTTGCCATCTCCCCGACCCAGGTCCAGGCGTTTTACAACAAAAACAAGGCCGCCTACATGCTGCCCGAGCAGATCAAGCTCCGCATGATCATCCTGCGCGAGGGAACCGGTGCGGATGTCCCCGGCGCGGAAAACAAATCCCAGACCGCCGATGAGATTCGTCAGAAACTTGTTGGCGGATCGGATTTTCCCAGCATGGCGGAGATGTATTCCGAGGATGAGGGCACGCGCGACACCGGTGGCGACTGGGGCTGGATCGAGCGGAACACCCTCAACGAGCAACTTTCCAGCGTGGCCTTTGCCCTTCGCCCCGGCCAGGTCAGCCCGGTCGTCAAACTCGGGGATTCGTATTACATCATGCTCGTCGAGGCGAAAAAAAATGCCTCGATCAAACCCATGTCCGAAGTCCGCGACGAAATCGAAAAAAATCTGATCCAGCAGGAACGCATGAAAACCCAACAGCGTTGGATCGACACGCTCCGGGCCAAGGCCTACATCAAGATTTTGTCCTAAACCGCCCGGCGGAGACGCGCCAACAACGGGCCGCACATCAGGGACTTTCGCCTCCTGACCAACGGGCGGCCAGGAACGGCTATAACGCGCCTCCCCGCAATAAAGTTCCCTCACGGGGGAGTCCGACCACTCGTCGCGAGGGGCCGGAACCATCCAACCGATTTGCAGGAAACAGCAAAAGTTCCACTTCGTGCTTGAATCCGAAAACTTCCGGATTCATTTCTCTGTCTGCAATGCAAACGAGTTCCACTCCCGCCACCCCCCTTCCGCCCGCTGTCCTCCTCGGGGGGAAAATCGCCCTCATTACAGGAGGCGGCCAGGGACTTGGCGCGGAGACAGCCCGAACGCTTCATCGTGCGGGCGCGCGGGTGGCGGTGACATATTTTGAAGAGGGACGCGGGGAAAACAAGGCCATCGCGGATTCCCTGGCCGCCGAGCTTGGCGGGGGGTGCCTGCCGGTTGAGGGGGATGTGCGCAATGTCGCATCCGCCGGGCAGGCGGTCGCGCGCGTCGTGGAGGAATTCGGCGGGCTGGATATTCTGGTCAACAACGCGGGCATCCTGCGCGATCGGTCCCTGGCAAAGATGAACCATGACGAATGGCAGGCTGTCATTGACACGAATCTCAGCGGGGTTTTCACCATGTGCAAAGCCTGCCTGCCGCATTTGAGGCAGGGGGGGCGCATTATCAACATTTCCTCGATCGCCGCCGTGGTCGGATTCTTCGGACAGTCGAACTACGCCGCCGCCAAGGCCGGGGTGATCGGGCTCACCAGGGTGTTGAGTCGGGAGCTGGGGCGCAAGGAAATCACCGTCAACGCCGTGGCGCCGGGAGTCATCCTCACCCAGATGGGCGAAAGCATCCCCGCAGAGGTTCGGGCGGAAATGCTCAAACAAATCCCCCTTGGCCGGTTCGGAGAGCCGCAGGACATCGCCAATGCCATTCTCTTTCTCGCCAGCCCACAGGCCGCTTACATCACCGGCCAGACGCTTCAGGTGAACGGCGGCTGGGTCGGCTGAGGGAAGCGCCTGTATGGATGTCGAAAAAATGCGACAGACGGCCGATGAGGCGATCACAAGGATCTCTTCGGGACAAACGGTGGTTTCCGGCGGCTTTGTGGGAGCCGGCCATCCCGAAGCACTCACGGCGGCCCTCGAACGGCGGTTTCTTGCAACGGGCGAACCCCGGGATTTGACGCTCGTCTATGCCGCCGGGCAGGGCGACGGAAAACGGCGCGGGCTGAACCATCTGGCGCACCCGGGTCTCTTGCGGCGGGTGATCGGCGGCCATTGGGCGCTGGCGCCGGCACTGGGGAAAATGGCTGTGCAGGGGCAAATCGAGGCCTACAATTTTCCGCAGGGAGTTCTCTGCCAGTTGTTCCGCGACATCGCGGCGGGACGTCCGGGGTGCCTCACCCATGTCGGTCTGGGAACGTTTATTGATCCGGATTTCGGAGGCGGACGCCTGAATGATCGGACCCCCGCCGGGTTGATCGAGAAGGTCGATCTGCGCGGGCGACCCTGGCTTCTCTACCATTCGTTTCCCATCCACATCGCCCTCATTCGTGGCACGCTTGCCGATTGTCATGGCAACCTCTCCACTTGCCGGGAAGCCATTCGCGGGGAGGTTCTGGCCATCGCGCAGGCCGTGAAAAATTCCGGCGGCCAGGTGATTGCCCAGGTGGGCGAGATCACGGAGACGGCCTTGATTCCACAGGAGGTTGCCGTGCCGGGCGTCCTTGTGGATTCGATCGTATTGGCGGCGGGCGGTGAACAGGCCCAAACTTTCGCGGAGGACTTCAACGAAAAGTATATCGCTCCGGCCCCCTGCCGAAACTTCCCGGATTCGACGCACGCGATGTCCCCCGGCCCCCGGAGGATCATTGCCTGTCGGGCCTGCGACGAATTGCAGCCCGGCAGCATCGTGAATCTTGGCATTGGCATCCCCGAGGGGGTCGCCCGAATCGCTGCGGAGCGCCGCATGATCAGCGACATCACCCTCACCGTCGAGAGCGGGCCGATCGGCGGAACACCGGCCGGAGGCCTGTCCTTTGGCGCCGCCGAGCATCCGCAGGCGGTGGTGGACCAGCCGGCGCAATTTGACTTTTACGACGGGGGAGGGCTCGATTTTGCCGCGCTTGGCGCCGCGCAAATCGACCGCTTCGGCAATGTCAATGTCTCGCGCTTCGGCGTGCGCGTGGCCGGCGTGGGCGGCTTCGTCAATATTTCCCAATGCGCCCGCCGCCTGGCCTTCTGCGGGACGTTTACATCGGGCGGATTGGAAACCGGGTTTCGCGGGGGACGTCTGGTGATCGAGCGCGAAGGAAATTCCCGAAAGTTCCCCGCCGAGGTCGAGCAACTTTCCTTCAGTGCCAAACAGGCGATCTCGCGGGGGCAGAACGTCCTTTATATCACGGAACGCGCGGTCTTTCGGCTCACTCCAGAGGGGCTGGAACTCCGGGAAGTCGCGCCGGGGATTGATATCGAGCGGGACATTCTCTCTCTCATGGACTTTCGTCCGCTCATGGGCTCCCTCCGGGAAATGTCGCCGCGTTGCTTCCCCTGAATATTCTTATGAAATCCGATCCTTCCATTTATGTTGTCTCCGCCAAACGGACGCCGTTCGGGCGATTCCTTGGCAGTTTGGCGGACCTTTCCCCCGTGGATCTGGCAGCAGCCGCCGGGGAGGTTGCCCTGAAGGGCATTGATCGCCGCACGATTGACCTTTGCGTTTTCGGCAATGTTCTCTCCGCCGGACACGGCATGAACATTTCCCGGCAAATCGCCCTGAAGCTCGGTCTGGAAATGGAAACTCCGGCCTTCACGGCCAACCAAATGTGTGCCTCCGGAATGACCTCCGTGCTTCTCGGCATTCAGGCAATCCGCGCGGGCGAGGCGACCACCGTCCTCTGCGGCGGCACCGAATCCATGAGCCGGGCTCCCCGGCTCGTGAACGATAGCCGGGCCGGACAAAAATTCGGCGATATGCGCCTGATGGATTCGCTTCTCCAGGATGGCTTGACCGATCCCTCTTCCGGCAAACACATGGGGCTGACCGCCGAGGCTCTGGCAACGCGTTACCACATCCCCCGCGAGGCGCAGGATGCCTTTGCCGTGCGCAGCCATCAAAAATGGGATGCGGCCGAGAAAAGGGGCGCCTTCGCGCACGAAAGGATCCCGCTGGATGCGCTCGCCACCGACGAGCAGGCCCGCCCGGAAACCTCCCTCGATAAGCTGGCAAAACTCAGACCCGCCTTTCAGAAAGACGGCACCGTCACGGCGGCCAATGCCTCGGGCGTCAACGATGGGGCGGCGGCGATCGTGATTGCCGATGCCGGGACATGCGAACGGGAAGGCTGGACCCCGCTGGCCCGTGTGACGGGTTGGGCAACCACCGGATGCGACCCCCAATGGATGGGCCTGGGCCCGGTTTACGCCATCCGAAAATTGTGTGCCCGCTTCGGGGCAAGCCTGGCGGATTTTGATGCCATGGAAATCAATGAGGCCTTTGCCGCCCAGGTGCTTGCCTGCGCCAGGGAGCTGGAAATTGATGACGCCCGCCTCAACACGCATGGAGGCGCCATTGCCATCGGACACCCCATTGGAACCAGCGGGGCACGCCTCACCGCCCACCTCGCCCACCGGATTGCCAATGGCGAAATCCGATCCGGCCTCGCCAGCCTCTGTGTCGGTGGCGGCATGGGCATCGCGCTTGCCCTGGGATCTGTCAAGGAATAGCGTTCGCAAGAGGGCGCGAGCCGCACGGTGAGCTTTCGTTTTTCGGTCAATTCGTCGGCCCGCTTTGACGCCTGCGAACTTGCTGATAAGCCTCTGGAACTGATAGGGAACGAGGTGTCTGAATCTCACTTTGACCGCATGCGCTCATGAGCCTCGTCAAATCCAAACAACGCGTCACCGACCACGGGGAGGTCTTCACTCCCGCGTGGCTCGTTGAAGCGATGCTCGACCTGGTGAAAGGCGAAACCGAGCGCATAGACTCGCTCTTTTCCCAACTGGGCAAGCACGAGATTTTCACGCCCACCCGGACCTACCCGCCCATGACCGTGAGTGAACTGGTCGCCGCCACCCCGGAGGCGTCGCTATGAGCAAAAACAAACCTACTCCCGGAGGTCGCGCCAAAAAGACCACCGCTGTTTCTCTCGTTCGTTCTTCGGCGGCGGAATACCTCACCTTCGTTGCGGCCGGCGGCAGCGCGGAGGCCAGCATTGAAATGCGTTACGAAGATGAAAACATCTGGCTGACGCAGAAAATGATGGCCGCGCTCTACGATGTCTCCATCCCCGCCATCAACCAGCACCTGAAGCGGATTTTCAGCGACAACGAATTGGAGGAATCCGCAGTTGTTAAGCAATACTTAATAGCTGCCGCCGACGGCAAGAGCTACCAGACCAAGCACTACAGCCTCCAGGCCATCATCGCCGTTGGCTTCAAGATCGAGAACGAGCGCGCCGTCCAGTTCCGCAAGTGGGCCAACCGGATCGTCAAGGACTACACCATCCAGGGCTGGACGATGGATGACGAACGCCTCAAACACGGCGGCATCCTGACGGATGAATTCTTCGAGCGGCAGCTTGAAAAAATCCGGGAAATCCGCCTCTCCGAACGCAAGTTCTACCAGAAAGTCACGGACATCTACGCCACCGCGCTGGATTACGACCCGTCTGCCACCGCCACGAAGCGATTCTTCGCCGCTGTCCAAAACAAGATGCACCACGCCGTCCACGGCCAGACGGCGGCGGAATTGATCGTGGATCGCGCCCACCACGAGCGGGAAAACATGGGCCTGACCAGTTGGGAGGATGCGCCCCAAGGGAAAATCCAGCGATACGATGTCTCCATCGCCAAGAACTACCTTTCCGAGTTCGAACTGGGGCAGTTGCAGCGCATTGTCTCCGCGTATCTCGACATGGCCGAAATGCAGGCGATGCGGAAAATCCCGATGACCATGGCCGACTGGGAAAAACGGCTGGCCGGATTCCTCCAGCTTTGGGATCGGGAAATCCTCCAGGATGCCGGCAAAGTGACGGCGGAACTGGCCAAAACCCACGCTGAAAGTGAATTTGAAAAATACCGCATCGTGCAGGACCGTCTGTTTGAATCGGACTTCGACCGGTTGATCAAGAAACTGCCGGAGAAAGGCGACAAACCATGACCCCCCCAAGTCCCTTTCACCCTGCGCGGGCGCAACCCGGACGTGCTCACCTGCATCGCCACAACCTTCACCAGCGACGCACCGGCGTTGGAATTCGTCGCCTTGGCCCGCCCTTTCAGGGCTTTGTTTCTTTTGTTCACATCGAACCCAGGGCGTTGCCCTGGGCTGTGGTTGGCTCACCCCGTTGGGGCTGGCGATTGCACCCATGAATAAAACCATCGCAAAAATCCCCGCACCGCAGCCGGCGGCCCGTCCGCGCCTCCACGCCTGTCCGATGGACGCCCGCGCCCTGCTGGCATCCCTCCGGGATGCGGCTCGATTTTCCTCCGGGATACCGGTGGTGTCGCTACGCTCAACCTCCGGCTACATGCTCCCATCCCTCCGGGATGACTCGGAGAGCCACACCAACGCTCCGCCCCCATCTCTCCGGGATGACTCGGAGAGCCACACCAACGCTCCGCCCCCATCCCTCCGGAATGATTCGGAGAGCCACACCAACAGCCAGCTCCCATCCCTCCGGGATGCCGAGCCGCCGTCCGCCTCCCTTCCCGAAGCCGGAGGCTTCCCAGCCGGTAGCCGGTGGTTGAGGAGCGCAGCGACGACACCACCGGATCACGTCCCCCAAAAACCCCGCATCCCGGCAGGGATGCCAGCCCAAAACCTTCGCACGCCGCTGGCATCCCGCCGGGATGCCGTATTCCTCACCCATGAATCCGGTGGTGTCGCTGCGCTCAACCACCGGCTACACCCCGCGAAGCCTTCGGCTTCACCACCCCGCGAAGCCTACGCTCATGCCTAAAAAGAAAACACCCCACAGCGTGCGCCTCCGCAACCGCACGGCGGAATTTCTGACCTTTGCCTACCAGACCGGCGGCGACGGCGTGGAAGTGCGGGTGCAGGATGGCACGATCTGGCTGTCGCAGAAAAACATCGGGCTGCTCTTTGAGACAACGCCGGAGAACGTGCTGATGCACCTCAAGAACATCTTCGTCGCGGAGGAATTGGCGGAGGATTCAGTTGCTAAGGTTTTCTTAGCAACTGCCGCCGACGGCAAAAACTACCGAATCAAGCACTACAACCTGGATGCGATCATCGCGGTGGGCTACCGGGTGAATTCCAAGCGCGCCACGGCTTTCCGGCAATGGGCCACGGGCGTCCTGCGGGATTACACGCTCCGGGGCTATGTGATGGACCGGAAGCGCATGGAGAACGGCGCGTTCCTCGGCGAGGATTACTTCGAGCGGCTGCTGGAGGAAATCCGGGAGATCCGCCTGTCCGAGCGGCACTTTTATCAAAAGATCACCGACATCTATTCCACGGCGATGGATTACGACCGGGACGCGCCGATCACGCAGGAGTTCTTCGCCAAAGTGCAGAACAAGATGCATTGCGCCGTGCACGGCCACACCGCCGCCGAATTGATCGTGCGGCGGGCGGATCATACGAAGGAACGCATGGGGTTGACGACCTGGGCCAAAGCCCCCGGCAGAAAAATCCTCAAAAGCGATGTGGTGGTGGCCAAGAACTACCTGGCGGAAGCGGAGTTGGAAGACCTGGGCCGCATCGTGAACGCCTACCTCGATCTGGCGGAGAGCCGCGCCAAACGTCGCGTGCCCATGACGATGGAGGCTTGGGCGAAACGGCTGGACATCTTCCTCTCGGCGGATGAGCGGGAGGTGCTGCAAGATGCCGGGCGGCATCCTCGACATCGCGATGGCCGGAACGTCGGCCACGCTGCTCGCACGCAAGTGGGAGAGTGCGCTGCTGGTGAACGTGGACAACGACACCCTGCGCCGCATCCTCGAAGATCCGGAGGCGATGGCATCCGTGGAGCGCATCGAAGGCTGGCGCTCGCTCGGCGACAACATCATCGAGACCATCATCAACAAGAGCGACGTGGTGAAGGGGCTCAAGGACAAGGCGAAGGACAAGCAGTTGTCGAAGAAAGAACAGAAGCAGCTCACCGACGAGGAGAAAGAGTTCAAGTCCAAGCGCAAGCTCGTGCAGGAGAAGCTCATCAAGTTCGCCACGCGCATCCCGGCGTTCATGTATTTGACCGATTTCCGCGAGAACACGCTGCAGGACGTGATCACCAAGATCGAGCCGAACCTGTTCGAGACGGTCACGGGGCTGACGGTGAAGGATTTTCACCTCCTCGTGCGGCTGAAGGTTTTCAACACCGAGCAGATGAACCAGGCCGTGTTTGCCTTCCGGCGGTATGAGGATGCCTCCCTGCGCTACACGGGCATCGAGAGCCACAAGGGGCTCTCGCACTACGGACTCTACGACACCGTGGTGGCGAAGGAGCAATGGTGACATCCTTCTGTCCCCACAGACAGCAAAAGGGATTGCCCGAAGTCGGATGCCATTGCATATCTCATTCATGAAGGCACCGGAAGCAGTTCTGAAATACCTCGCCGACAATGAAGAGCGGTTCATTGAGGAACTCTTCTCCTATGCGCGGATCCCCAGCATCAGCGCACAGTCGGTCCACACCGGGGATATGCGGGACTGCGCGAAGTGGCTTGTGGCCCGCTGTAAAAAGGCGGGCTTGCAGGCCGAAATCCGCAAGACCAGTGGCCACCCTGTGGTGCTGGCGTGGACGCCGCGTCAGGATCCGAAGAAGCCGACCTTTTTGATCTATGGACACTACGATGTGCAACCACCGGAGCCGTTGGATCTCTGGACATCGCCGCCATTCGAGCCCCGCCGGATCGGACGCCGTGTCTATGCCCGCGGCATCAGCGACAACAAGGGCCAGCACCTCGCCCACATCAACGCCATCGAGGCCTGGTTGAAGACGGGAAACGAACTGCCCTGCAACGTCAACTTTCTGATCGAGGGCGAGGAGGAGATCGGCTCCAAGGCACTCTATGGTTTTCTGCCGAAGCACGTCCGGGAGCTTGCGTGCCGCGCCCTGGTGGTCTCCGACACCGAGATTCCGGGCCTGAAGCACCCCGCGCTTTGCTATTCGCTTCGGGGCATGGCACCCATGGAAATTCGGCTGGAGGGACCGGCTCGCGATCTGCACTCCGGACTTTTTGGCGGGGCGGTGGACAATCCGGCAATGGTGCTGTGTCAGATGCTCGGGGCACTGCGCGACGAACGCGGTCAGGTCACGATCCCCGGTTTTTATGATGATGTGGCGGAACTTTCGCATTACGAACGGCAGCAGATGGCCAAGGTGCCGTTCCATGAGGAAAAATTCCGCAGATCCGTGGGCGTGAGGACCCTCTTTGGGGAAACGGGTTACACGCCGGATGAGCAACGCGCGGCGCGCCCCACGTTTGAAATCAACGGCCTGACCAGTGGCTACCAAGGCGAGGGCGGCAAGACGATCATCCCCTCCTGGGCCAGTGCCAAGATCACCCTGCGGCTTGTTCCCAATCAGGATCCCAAAAAAATCCTCGCGCTCCTCAGAAAGCACCTGAAGGCGGTTTGCCCACCCACCGTCAGACTCCAACTCACCGAGGGTCAGGGAGGCGAACCCTACATGTTGGATCCCACGGGGGCCCTTGCGCAGGCCGGCAGGCGCGCGGCGAAGCGCGGCTTTGGCCGGGAATGCCTGCTCGTCCGCAGCGGAGGGAGCATTCCCATCATCGCGGCATTCAAAAAATACCTGAAGGCGGATTCCCTGATGCTTGGGTTTGCCCTGCCGGATGACAACGCGCATTCGCCCAACGAAAAATTTTCTCTCGATGCCTACCGGGCCGGCATGAAAATGTCCGCGCATCTTTGGCCGGAACTCGCAGCGGCGGCTTGAAGGGCGCGCGGGAATCCGCCGGACCTTTGGGCGTCACACTTTCGACAGGGCCGTCCCCGGCGAAAGCCGTGCGATAGGGAGGAGTGCCCGGATGACGGAAAGGGCAGACGGAATACTGGGAGCCGCGATTTTGGCGTCCTCCCTCCTGCATCAAAACGAGGTTCGCAATCGCAGATAAAACATTCCAGCGGCACCGGTCCCGACGGCATTTCCCGGGGTGGCGATCACTTGGAAGCCCGCAGAAAACTGGGTGTTTTCCGCCAGTTGAAAGCGGTGAAACATTTCCACGACGGCCTCGTTTCGCGTGGAGGGCTGCCGGGGGGTTGAAAGGGCGACGGCCAGGCCGGTGAGATCGTTGGTGCGTCCACAAATTCCACTATAGCCGAATCCCAACTGGACACTGTGCCGGATGTCGCGCAAGCGTCCGTCGGAATACGAATACCTTGCAAAGGCCTGGAGGTTTTTTGTGAGGTTTTGGTCGGCGATGAAAGTCAGACCATAGTCCGAGGGCAGGTCGTCCCTGCTGCGGGCGTCCATGTGCCACATGGCAAAGGCATAGCGCCCCTGTCCGAGCGATGGATAAGTCGGCGTGTAGCCGACTTCTGCCATCGTGAAGAGATCCCACTCGCTGAAAATTGTGTCCACTTCAAGCAGTCTCGAATCGCTGTAGGCATTGCTCGCGCCGGCGGTCAGGTAGAACTGGTCAATCGGACGAATGGAAATCCCCAGCATGGGGCCGTGTCCAGGAAAGGGGATCGCGGGGTTCGCGGAAAAATTACGGTTAATGAATGAACGATTCGCGTTTTGCAACCAATGGGAGCCCATGTAGTCCGAGATATCCGCGCGCCCGAAAAGGATGCGAAGCCTGGCATGGAAAAGCCGCTGAATCCAATACGCGTCGCGCACGACCCATCCGCGGGCGTTGAACGATCGGGTTGGCGCGACGAGGGTTCCGGCCTGGTTCCGCACGAGGGAGGGTGCCTGGTCGCCGATCTGGTAGCGATATTCCCCGGTGAAAATCAGCCGTCCGGTGTCCCGGGTGTCGCGACCGATCAGTGTCCAGGAGGACATCAAATCCAGATCACCAGCGGCTCCGTAGCGTGAGCTTTGACCGCCCAGGGGTTGCAGGAAAAGCATGGTGTGCGCGACGCCGATCCTCAATCCCGTCCTTCTGTTTAATTCGTCCAACGGATCGGTGAGATACCTGAGCGGAGAGCGGATGTTCAGGGCTTCCAGATGCCCGCTTTGCGGCGCATAAATTTCGTCGAGTTCCGCCGGAGTGACCGTTGTGGCCTCGCCGGGCGAGAGATCGGAGTCCAGATTGGTGAAGTCGATTTCGTAAATTGTGGGACCGGTCTTCGCGCTCGCGGACGCCCCCTGCATGGACGAGGGGCTCCCTTCCGGGTTCGCCATTTCGGCACGGGAAATTCCGGGGGGAAAGCCCGGTGCCACGGCAACGAACCAGGCCATAAAAAGAGTCCGAAACCTCCGCCGGGCAGGGACGGAGGGGGAATCCCCTCGGAGGTTGATCGGACAGTTTTCCACAAAGGTCAAACTTGCGGGTTCCCCCTACCGTTGGATCACGCCATCTTTTGAGAGCAGGACCGCCACCCAATTCGTGCTTGGGAAGTTGGCAAGAATGATGAGCAGGATGACCGTAATGGGCACGCACAGGAACATGCCGACCACTCCCCAGAGCATCCCCCACAGGATGAGCGACATCACAACGACGAGCGGGCTCAGATTCAGCGTGATACCCATCAGATTCGGCTCAATGATATTGCCGAGGAGTTGCTGGATGAGGGTGATCCCGACAACGAGGATGAGCACCGGCCTCCATTCCTCGAACTGGACGAGCGCGAGGAGCCCGGGAAGGATCGTGGCGATAATCGAACCGATCGTCGGAATGAAGTTGAGGATAAAAACCAGGAGAGCCCAGAACGCGGCGAAATCCAGGTCAACAAATTTCATCACCGCATAGCTCAGGATCGCCGTGATGAGGCTGACAAGGGTCTTCACGCCAAAATACGTTTGGATGTCCCGATCCACCCGTTTCAGAATCCCCTGCACGAGAGCCCGGCGGTTCGCATCAGGAAAAATTGCGGCGATTTTTGTCGGAATGAACTGCGCTTCGAGCAAAAGGAACACGCCAAAAATCAAAATCAAAATGGCATTTCTGAGCAACGTGGCAAGATTCATGGCCACGAGGGCGAGCGTGCCAGGAAGATCGAACCCGCCAAAAAATTGCCGGATCGCGGGAGGTTCCTCGAACCCGATCGTCCGGAACAGGTCGGATTGAATGGCCAGGAGCCGGATCTGGTAACGGGGGGCAAATTCCGCCACCCGCACGGCGTTGTCTGCAATGATGGAAAAGAGGACGAAGCTCAGGCCGATCACTGCCGCAAAGGCGAGCGCGAGAGCCGCCACCGGAGGAAGTCCTCGCCCGGAAATTTTGATGTAACCAATCCATCGTTCCAAAATTTTGATGAGGTAAACCCCGATGAGGGCGATCACCAGGGGGATAAAAAGGTCCTTGCCGACGCGGATCAGGACAAGTGAGATCGCGATAACGATCAACCACCCCGCCGCCATGAGCCCGCGGGATCCTTTGCCACCCAGGCGATTCTCGATTCCGTTCTGCATGTCAGCGCGAATTTTTGCGGGTGTTCATGGAAAAAAACGCTGTCCAAAAACTTGGAACACACCGGGAGGCCTCCGCCCCAATTTGAGCGGACGGCTCATCGGGGAGGATCAGTCGGCGCATGGATTTTGAAGAAAATCGCATAAAGCACCGGAGTTACGATCAGGGACAGCACGGCGGCAAAGGAAAGTCCGAACATGATGCACACGGCCATGGAGCCGAAGAATGGGTCGGTCACGAGCGGGATCATCCCAAGCACGGTCGTGAGCACGACCATGCAGACCGGTCGCATCTTGCTGGTCCCGCCATCCAGGAGGGCCTGATACGGGGACGTCCCTTTGCTGATCAGCGTAAGGATTTTGCTGAGCACAACGATCTGGTTCTTGATCAGTTCCCCACCGAGGGCAAGCACACCGAGGAGCGCCATGAAACCAAAGGGCATCCGGGTAAGCAACAGGCCGGTCGTGATGGCTATAATGGCCAGGGGAATCACCAGCCAGATCAAAACCGTGGTCCGGATCGAGTTGAATAGACACACCACGATGAACACCATGACCGCCAGAACGTAAGGGAGTGGTTCCGCGAGGGCGGCCCGGGCGCGCGCGGAATCCTCGTGCTCGCCACCCCATGCGAGCGAATAGCCCGGCGGCAATGGGATCCGCTCGATTTTCGTTTTCACCCGGTCGCGTAACTGGCTGGGCAAACCGAACCGGGGATCCGCATGGACGGTCAGGGTGGGAAAGCGATCCCTGCGCATGACGATCGGATCCTCCCAGACGACCTCCGATCTTCCCGTGACCTGGCTCATGGGGATCATGCGGCCTGCGACGGGACTCCAGATTTGCAGACTGTTGAGGGTTGCGACATCCTGTCGTTCTGTGAGAGGAGGACGCACGAGGATCGGCAAAAGCCGTGTCTCCTGCGGAAAGACTCCGGTGCTGGCATGGCCGGGCTCCCGGTAAAAGCCGACGGGTCGTCCCTCAAAGCTGCTCTCCAGCGCGCGGGCCACATCAACCCGGGTGATCCCGTTGCGGCGGGCCTGGAATTCGAGAAGTTCGGGACGGATGACGTTCACGCGCTCGCGCCAATCGCCGCGCACGCACAGGGCGCCCCCATCGTCCTCAAGAATCCGGATCGCCTGGTCGCCCAATGCCCGTAGCTGGGCGGGATCGGGGCCGCTGAAGCGGATCTGCACGCGCCCGCCATCCCCGGGACCCAGCAGGAATTTTTTGGCGATCGTGTTGGCATTCGGGTAATTTTCATCCAGTCGCTTCTGGATGTCGGCCATGAGGGCGGCGATCCTTGCGGGATCTTCCACATCCACGAGGAATTGCACATACGCCCGATTTTCGCTCTCGGGGGAATAGACGAGGAGGAAGCGCAACCCGCCGCCGCCAATGAACGAAGTGACATGCGTGACCCCCGGCAGGCTCTGGATGTAGCGCTGGACTTCGGCGGAAAATGCCTCGGTCTCACGGATGTGCGTGCCGGCCGGCAGGAAGGCATCCACCAGGAATTGCGGACGGGTCGCCGGCGGGAAAAAACTCTGGTCCACTTTTCGGAAGCCGAGCACCGCCGCGATGAAGGCGAGGAAACAGGCAGCCACCACGGCCCACCGAAAACGGAGGGCCAGGGAAAGGATCCTGCGATAGAGCTGAAACAAGGGCCCTGCGTAGGGATCGGAATTTTTGTCTTTCGCTCCGCCATCCGCCTTGGGATTGAACAGGAAATAACTCAACAACGGGGTGGCTGTGACCGAGGACACCCAGCTCAGACTCAGGGCGATGAAGATGACCCAAAAGAGGGAGTTCGTGTATTCGCCGGTCCGGTCCTCGGAGAGCCCGATCGCCGCGAAGGCAATGACGCCGATCGCCGTTGCTCCGAAGAGCGGCCACTGGTTTTCCGAGACCACCTCGCGGACGACCTCGAGCTTGTTCCGGCCGGCCTCGATGCCGACCTTGATCCCTTCGATGACAATGATGGCGTTGTCAGTGAGCATGCAGAGCGCAATGATGAGCGCCCCGAGCGAGATGCGCTCCATCAGGAGATCGCCCTTCAGATACATGACCAGAAACGTGGCCATGATCGTAAGAAAAAGCACGAGGCCGATGATGAAGCCGGTCTTGCGGCCCATCGCAAAAATCAACACGACGAAAACGATGAAGACCGCCTTGCCGAGGTTGAACATGAATTCGCTGGTCGCCTGCGAGACCGCCTCGGGCTGGAAGTTGATGGCGCTGATTTCCATGCCGACCGGCTGGTGGATTTTCAGATGGGCGAGTTTTTCGCGGACAGCCATTCCCATCTTCACAACATTCCCTCCCGGCACCGTGGAAAGGCCCAGACCAATCGCCGGCTTCCCGTCATAGCGGAGCAGGCGGTTGGGCGGATCCTGATCGGCGCGTTCGAGGGTCGCGATGTCCCCGAGGCGGATCTGGCGACCGGATTGGTCCGAGCCAATCACCATGGAGAGCATCTCGTCGGCCGAGGCGACCGCCCCCGTGGGATCCAGCGGGATGTGCTGGTCGCCGACCCGGATGCGCCCTCCGTCGGCCGCAATGTTCATGTCCTGCAAATTGCTGTAGATTTGCTCCTCGTTGATGCCGAACTGCGCGAGTCGCTGGCGCGAGATTTCCAGGAAGACGACTTCGCGTTGCTCGCCGAAGAGCACGACACTTTTCACGCCGGGAACCTGAAGGAGTTCGCGGCGCAAGAATTCGACATAGCGCCGGAGTTCCTGGAAGGAGAACCCCTCGCCGGTCACCGCGAGGAAGATGCCGAACACGTCGCCAAAATCATCCACCACCATTGACTGGCCGCGCACGGAGGGCGGGAGCTGTTGCTGGACATCCGCGATCTCGCGTCGCAGCTCGTCCCAGACCTGCGGGATCCGACGCTTGTCGTAGCGGTCCTTGATATGCACGGAGACGACGGAACGTCCGCGTGTGGATTCGGACTCCACATAATCCAGCTGGCTCATCTGCTGGCAGGCGCTCTCGATCGGGTTTGTGACTTCCTGGGCCACCTCTTCGGCACTGGCGCCCGGGTAGGGGGTGATGATCAGCGCCTGTTTGATTGTGAATTCCGGATCTTCGAGGCGCCCGATGTTCAGGTAGGCCACCCCGCCGCCGATGATGGCCATGAGCATGGCCACCAGGACCACGCGATTGTTCCTGACCGAAAATTCGCCGGGGTTCATGGCAGGCTGCCCCCAAGGGCGTCACCAAGATCGCGAACCTTCATCCCTTCGCGCAAAAAGGACACTCCGGCCGTGACAATGCGGTCGCCGGGTTGCACGCCTTCCACGATTTCGATCCGTCCGCCGGTCGCCTCGCCGGTTTTCACCGGACGGGCGGTGACGGTCATATCCTGGGCGATGACCCAGACGACCTGCCGGCCCGGCTCCGGTTGGAAGAGGGCGGAAATCGGCACAAGGAATCGTTCCCCCAAAATGCTGGCGCGCCGGTAAGTCATGGAGACCAGTGCCGTCATTCCCGGCAGCAGGTTCACTCCCTCGGGCACGAGCATGGCCACGCGGATGGGAAACGTCTGGGTCACCGGATCCGCGCGCTGCGCGACTTCCTTGATGTGAACTGGAAACTGGCGACCCGGTGTCGCGCTGAACTCCGCGATAAGCTGCACAATATCCGCCGAGCGGATTTCCGCCATGACGCTCTCGGGAACGTCCGCAACGATGTCAATCTCGGCGATGTCCTGAAATTTTACGACCGGCTGTTGGGCGCGGATGTTCTGTCCCACTTCGACGAACCGCTGGGCAATGATCCCATCGTAGGGGGCGCGAAGCGTGGAGTCCGCCAGTTGGAGGTTGGCCTCGACCACCCGCCCTTCGAGGCTCCGGACTTCGGCTTCCCGGGCCAGGATGTCCTCCTCGCGACCCACGGCGCTTTGCTCGAGGGTCTGCCGGGCGTCCTCGAGGTTTTCCTGGGCGACGCGATAGGCCATCTCTGCGCGTTCAAATTCCATGCGGGAGATTGTCCGGGAGCGCAGCAACTGGGTCGCGCGCGTGTAATCGGCGCTGGCGGTGGTCAATGTGGCTTCGGCGGATCTTACCTGGGCTTCCAGGCGTCGCCGTTCCTCCGGGCGCACCCCGGCCTGTGCGGCCAGGAGGTCGGCTCGGGCCCGGTCCAGCTGGCCTTGCAACGCGGCGAGACGCGCCTGAAAATCCTCCTGTCGGAGTTGGGCGACAGCCTCGTTGAGTGCCACTTTTTGCCCTTCGCGAACCGGCAGGCTCACGAGGAGGCCTGACACTTGGAATGTGAGTTCCACCTGTTTGGCGGCTTCGACCTTCCCGGGGAACATGCGCGTGGAGGAATCGGCATCCCGGGTCACGAGGGTTGTTTGGACCGGACGGACGACATCCGCCGCAGGCGGGGGCGGCTTGGAACAACCAAAGGCAAAGCCAACGAGCATTGCTCCCAGCGTGAGAGTTTGGGTTCGCATAAAATGTTCCTGCAAATGGCCGGAGCTGGGAACGGGTCAGGCGGCGTCCGGCTTGCGCGCGGCAAGGCCGAGGGCAAGCAACGAGGTGCCGCTGAAGATCAGGTTGATACCAAAGAGCAGACCCAGCACCCAGGTGCTGTCCGAAGGCCACCGGTTGAAGACCATCACGCCCAGAACCACCGACGCCACGCCGCTGATCAACATCCAGACCCAACCGGGGGTCGCCCGCATCAGAAAGGCTGTAACCGTCACGCTGATCCCCTCGATGACCAGAAAAATCGCAAAAATCAGCGTGATCACCGCCACGCTGGTGGCCAGGCAATTGAGCAGGACGGCGCCGGCGACGATTCGCAGAATCCCCGACAAGGCCTCAAAAATCCGGTGTCCGGTGTGTTTTCCAAAAATGGCCAGACCCAGCGAGATGATCCCGCTGATCAGGGCGAACAGCCCGAGGAACTGTGTGATCACCAGCGAGAAAAGCAAAGGCGAGCCGATCGCGGAGAAACCCACAAAGATCGAGAGCAGGCCGCCGATGATGAGCCAGCCGCGGCTTTTTGAAAGGGCGTGGGCGGAGGAAGGAAGAGTGTTTTCTGTTGTCATGACAAGTCAGGTTCTTTCATTGAAAAGGAAGAACCGCAATCCTTTTGTCGGACCCGTTTTTTTGCAAAAAATCCGCTTGTGTTGCGCGAAAAGCGTGCTCATTTAATTGGCCTCATCCCTCTCATCAAAAAACTCCACCCCGCAAAGACACCTCCTATGAAAATTCGCATCCTTCCAACAACCTGTCTGGCACTGGCTTTTGCTTTTAGCGCAACCTCTCACGGCGAGGCGCCGCCGCCAACGGCGGTGATGACGAAGGCCCGCCAAACCGCCATGACTCCGGACGACGCCCTGTCGCGGCTCAAGGAGGGCAATGACCGCTTTGTTGCCGGGCGTCCGGTGCGACGCAACCTGCTCGAGGAGGCCCGCATCACGTCCGCCGGGCAATACCCTTACGCGGCCATCGTCAGTTGCCTGGACTCCCGCACCGCCCCCGAGCAAATCTTCGACCAGGGGATTGGGGATATTTTCTGCGCCCGCGTTGCTGGCAACGTCGTAAACAACGACATTGTGGGCAGCTTGGAATTTGCCTGCAAGGTGGTGGGTGCCAAACTGATCGCCGTCGTCGGCCACAACTCCTGCGGTGCGGTGAAGGGTGCCGTTGACAGGGTGGAACTTGGCAAGTTGACCGGATTGCTCGAAAGGATCGAACCCGCCGTGGAAACCGCCGAAAAACAGACCGGAGGCACCCGTTCCTCGCTGGACAACGTCCTCGTCGAACGCGCAACCATTGATAACGTCGTCCACCAGATGCAGACGATCCTGCGGAAAAGCAAAATTCTCAGTGCCATGCAGGACAAGGGCGAGATCGAGATCGTTGGGGGCGTTCAGGATCTGAAAACCGGCCGGGTGACTCTCGTGAAACTCAAGGACGACGGGCACGCGAAACGGTGAGGATCGCCTTCCGATCCCTGGTTGGCGCAATCGGCGTTTGCCTTCTGGCCGGATGCCTGGCCACCCCGGTCGAGCGCACGGGCGGACCGGGTTCGATAACGGTGCCGAACACAAATCCCCAGGCGATTGTCCGTGCCGCCCAAACGGTTTTCCCCGGCTACGGCTACAGCCTGTCGCAAAGCAATTTCCCGACCTCGATTTCCTTTGATCGTCCCGCCGGTCGCATGGGAACGCTTGCCTTCGGGGGGTGGATGGATACCACGAGCATTCGTGTTCGGCTGGAAATGGTCCCTATTTCCGGATCAAACGACTTTCGTCTGAGAACCCAGGTCTATCGTGTCAACAATGCCGGTGTGGCCGGATTTGAGAGAGACACCCGGATGCTCAGGGTCTGGTCGGCTCAGTTCAACGCGATCCTGCGTCAAATCAAGGCGGATGCCGCCAATGCCGGTCCGTTGTAAAGCGGGCGCCGGAGATCATCGTGCCGACTTTTTTTCCGCCTGAATGATGTCCACCCAGATTGGCAGGGCGAGCGTGGCTCCATAACCACCGGGTCGGATCGTGCGGGGCTGGTCAAAGCCCACCCACACTCCACACGTGAGCCGGGTGTCGAAGCCGAGGAACCAGGCGTCCACGAAATTGTTTGTGGTGCCGGTTTTTCCCGCAGCAAACCCCCGCAGCCCAAAATCCTGGGCGCGCGCGGCGGTCCCCCTGGCGATAACCTCTTCGAGCAGCTCGGTCGTTTTTTTTGCAGACTGCGGTGAGAAGACGCGGAGGCGTCCGCCGGTGGACTTGTAGAGCACGTGCCCGTCGGCATCGGTCACCTTCTCGATAATGTAGGGTTGGAGCCGGTATCCGCCGGTCGGAAAAATTGTGTAGGCGGCGGTGAGATCTTTCAGGTTCGTCTCAAAAGTTCCCAGGCACAGGGACGGATACCGGGGGGGATTTTTGGAAAGCCCGGCCAGGATGATGGTTTTTGCGATGTTGTCGATCCCGGCCCGCAGACCGATGCGGACAGTCATCGTGTTTCGGGAAAAGACGAGCCCATCCCCCGCCGGACGATTGCCAAGGTAGGTGCCATCGGAGTTCGCGGGGTTGTAGGCGCCATACCGGGAGGGAATTTCCGAACGCGAGAGTCTGCCATCATCCACCGGCTCCGAAGGCTTGAGGCCCCGCTCAAAGGCTTCGGCATAGACAAAGGGCTTGACCGTGGAACCGATCTGCCGGTGGCCGAAAAGCGCACGATGGAATTTGCTGCGGTGGTAGTTCCTGCCGCCGACGATCGCCCGAATTCCCCCGGATTTGCTGTCCATCGCGAGAGCCGCCGCCTCGAGGTAGGGGGCGGATTTTTCCGCATCGAGAACCTTGCCCTCGAAGAATCCGGCCGGTTGATGCGGATATCCGGGCTGGGCCTCGATTTCTCGGAGTCGCCGGGCAACGGATTCCTCCGCCGCGTCCTGGAGGGAGCCGTCGATCGTGGAGTAGATTTTCAGTCCGCCGGCGTCCATCTGTCCGGGTTCCAGGACCATGTCCAGATCGCGAAGGATCGCATCCATCGCCCAGTTGTCTTCGGGGGCGATCTGTGGGCGGGGAATCGTGACGAGTTCCTGGGTCTGCGCATCGTCCCGTTGGTCGCGGGTGATCAACCCGATGTCGCACATGCGCTGGAGCACCACATTTCTCTCGCGAACTGATTTCTTGGGATCGTTGAGCGGGGAGAAGCGACTCGGACTCCGGATGAGCCCGGCCAGCGTGGCGGCCTCCGACAGGCTGAGTCGTGAAGCCGGTCTGCCAAAGTAGGTCTGGCTTGCCGCCTCGACCCCGTAGGTGCCGGAGCCAAAATAAATCCGGTTCATGTAGGCTTCAAGGATCTCCTCCTTTGTCAGCTCGGTCTCAATCCGGAAGGCGAGAGCCGCCTCGATCAACTTGCGGTGGAGATTTTTTCCGCCGAGAGGAAAGCTGTTTCGGGCGAGTTGTTGGGTGATCGTGCTGGCGCCTTCGCGGAAGCCGCCAAGAATAAGATTGCGCACAACCGCGCGGGAGACGCCGATGGGGTCAACCCCGTGATGAGTGTAAAACCTCGTGTCCTCGCGACTGATGAGCGCATTGACAAAATCATTCGAAACCTTGTCAAAAGGAACGACAATCCGGTTTTCCCCCGCCAGACGACTGTAGAACTGACCCTGATAATCAAAGACCACCGACCGTTGGTCCATTTCATGAATTTTCTTCAGGTCAAACTGCAGAGCCCAGACATAGTAACCCAAGCCGACAACCCCCCACAGGAGCAAAGTCACAACTCCCAGCTTCAGAGCCGCTCGAAGCACCCCACGCCGACGCGGCCCCGCAACTTTTCTCTTTTTTTCCCGGGTTTTTGATTTCTTGGGCATGGTTGTCGCCAGGGACCGTGGTCCGTTCAGTCCCTCATCTTTTCAGAATCCCGGAAAAAGGAAACCGCCGTTCTTTGGCGTGACCCCAATCCCTCCAATCCTGAGGATCTCCATTTTGCCGGGGGCAGACGCGCCATCAGGAAGGCGGCGCGCATCTGCAAAAAAAAACCGGACCCTTTTGAGGTCCGGTTTTTTAGTGATTTGTTATGTTCGATTAGAATGCGAAGCGAAGACCGGCGCGGCCGATAAGTCCGCTACGGGGATCCTGCGAGGAGTAAACCCAACGGGCATCGGAGAAGAGTCCGATGTTGTCCGTCACACGGTATTCCAAGCCGCCACCCACGTGGCCAAATCCGTGACCGCTGCGTCCGCTGCCGTAAGATCCACCGCCGCCAACCACCGCGTAAGGAGCGAGGTTCAGCGAGCAGATCGGATAGCGCAGGAAGAGGTTGCCGATGGTTGCCCATTCAGCGCGCTCATTGTTGCGACCCACGACGTCCTGTTCGACGCCGATACCGATGTGCTGGGTGAAGAAGTAGTTCACGCCAAGGCCGCCGCCCCATGCGGGACGTCCACCGTTATACCAGAGACCGGCCGCAAAGGCATCCACCTGGAGCTCGTTCGCACGGAACTTGCAGGTTGGCTCGACGACAACTTTTTCTTTGAAGGATTTGGCTTCCGTGCCGGCAAAAGCCGACCCGACAACCGCTACCGCCATAAGGAGAGTTAAGGAGAGTTTTTTCATTATGTGTTGTGTTGTGTTTGTTTGTTTTTTTCGTGGCTATAGAGCCGCGTGCAATACTGCCTACAGGCAGCAGGGATAATCGTCAAGGAATTATTTTCTGTTTTTGCGATGCCCTGTGCAGCCTGACGATGCGGGCAGGAGTTCAGGCGGTGGCGTGCGGGGAGCGTGGCGGTGGCACCTCTGGCATCCGCAGACATGCGCTGCATGCAAAAGGCCACGGGTTCTGGCACCTACCGACCAGCAGAACGTTCAAGAAGGCGCAGTGCCTTGATCCGCCACAGATCGGTCCGGTCGGCATCCTTCGCCTCGTCCCAGGGCCGGTTGAATGCCGTGTTTCCAAGAACCTCATTCGGGGTTTCCGCGAGGAAACGGGCGGCTTCGTCGCGCCACTCCGGATTTGGAGGGGTTTCCAGGCGGTCCCTGATCATGGAGAGCAGCTCGTGGTCGGCGAGACCTTCCTGAATGGCGGTGAAGTGGATGGAATCCGTCACGGAATCCGGGGCAAAGAACGGAGCGGCAAAATTGGCCCGCTTCAGGGTGTATTCGTTCCAGGAACTGATTCCGCCGCCGATATCCGCCAGTGCCCAGAAGTTCACTCCGCCCGCATTCTTCGCAAAGGCAAACCAGGCAAAATTCCGATAGTAGGCCGTGGGGTCAAAGTGCCGGATGGGACCATCGCAAAGATAGAACCAGAGTGCCTGCCCGGCCTGCCGCCGTTCCTCGAAGAACTCCCTCACGGTTGAGCCGCCCTCCTCATAGCGGATGGCGTAGGGGCTGAGGATGTGGGGGAGCGTAAGGGCGTCCTGATTTTTCGCCTCGCGGGGGTTCATCCAGGTCGGATTCTGGAAAATGGGCAAATCCCCATTCGCCTTGCGGATGGCCCGCGCCCAGGCCACGACGATTTCGTCCTGGGCGTCGGTTTTTGGTTCATCCACCAATTGAAGGGCGAAATGGTCGAGGGGCACTTTCAATTCCCCAAGTTTTGCGCTCAGCGCCCGCACCCACTCCCCGACCCTGGCCTCAAATGCCGGCGTGTTCATGTCGGCTCCGGCAAAGGATTTTCCGACATTGGCAAAGACAAAGAACCGCCGTGCGTCCTTTTGGTCATGGACCCAGGTTTCCAAGGCGCGGAAGTCCAGGGGCCGGACGAGGGTGTTCTTGTCGTCGAAGGCACTGGCTTCCGGCCAGGGAAGCACGGTTTTCAACGCCCAGCTGGTATCGATGCCGTGGGATTTCATCAGGGCGAGAGCCTGCGGGGTGTTTTCCCTGGTCAACCCGGACGGCAAAGGGGCGGGATGCATGTAGTCCCACATCCCGCAGGAAAGCCGGGGACGGTTCATTGCCAACGGGGAAATCCTCAGCGAAAAAGGAACGGCGACCTTTTCGCCATCATGCGCGATGTCCAGCGATCCGGAATACTCGCCGGCCGGGAGAGCCGCCGAGTTCACGGAAATCCAAACCTTCGTGCTCAAGCCTGCGGGAAGCACGGCATGAAAAACGCCGTCCTTCGGCTCCGTGAACGGAAGGGCGTCCGCCACGGCCTTGAGTTCGAGGGTGTCCGTCCAGGGCACAAAGCTGATCTTCAGGTGAGGAAGAAGGTCCAGATCGCCGGACGCCAGGCGCAGCGTCACGGGCAGGGGACCCTCGGTGGCATTGGTCAACGTGATGGCATCGTGCCGAACTTCGTTGCGCATCATCTCGATGTGAACTCCCTCCTGAGTGCCGGGGACGGACTTCGGATCGAGGAACCTCCCGGTGGGGAAGTAGCGGTGTTGTTTCGTGACAACGAGCGGGCTGACACCCGCAGCTTTGAGGAATGCCCCATACGTCGAGTGGATCGCCGCCTGCCCGGCATTGAAGGGAAACACCGTCTTGAAGGTCGCAGGGTCCGGCGTTTCTTCGTTGTCTGCGGAGTTCCGGGCGGCTTGGATTCTCTTCAGAAGGTTGTTGCGGGTTTCTTCGGGCAGCGCGGATTGCGCAATGAGTCCGGAGACCGTGTCCGCATCCTGTGTAATCCGCTCCTGAAGGAAATTTCCGAACAGGTTCTTCGCCATGAAGGCCCGGATGCCGCCCAGTCCCTGTTCCGGCAGGGGCGTTCCCTGTTGCGTCGGGCCGTTGTCGCTCGCATGGATTTCGATTTCGTCGCAGAAGACAAAGTTGGCCTTTCCCATCTGCGGCTGGATGGCCACGGCCACGTACCGTCCGGAAGCCCGGAGGTCATCGGCAACATACCGATACGCGATGGGCGCGCCGTCAATCGCGTCCTCCGTCGGCGGCTTTTTGCGGTGGTTGAGTTTCACCAGATCGCCCACGGGTTTCCAGGTCCGGTTGTCATCGCTCACCAGGAGATACACCGATCGGGGCCACGAGACGCCTCCCTTGCCGGCGCCGGTGCTGTAACTGGCGCCGGAGATTTTCTGGACGCGCCCGAGGTCCATCGTCACGACCGGAATCGCATTCAGCGAGTTCCAACCCACGGTTCCCTTGTGCGCCCAGAGGCGCGGTTCCGCGCGACTGAACACGCGCTTGCCATCCGTAAGCTGCACGTTGTCGTCCGCGTCCGTACACAACGGATAGTTGGGGGCGGGATCGAGGGTGTAGCGCGCGCCCAGGGCGATGTTCGCGGGGTCGTCACCATGGGCGGGCGCACCCAGCGCGAGCCATCCCAAAGTGACTGAGATAAAAAGTCCTTTCATAAAATCTTCCTGTGATCCGGGGAGGACTTACAGATCGGCGTTGACGCCCCAGAGGATTGGTCCCCAAAGCCTCGTGTCCGGGGTGGGATTGGCATCGGACACGGGCGCCGGCAGGCGTTCGCAATGTCCATCGAGAAACACCGCGTTCAGGCCCTTGTGGCGGTTTTGCAGTTTGGACATCGTCTCGTAGGGATCGTTCGCCGCCCGGTCTTCCGTGTTCAGACGAACGTGATTGAAAACATTCCCAAACACCGAGTCCACCAACATGACCCATTTGCTTGTGTAAGGAATGGCGGAAAGCCGGAGCGGATTGGGAGCGGTGGGTTTTTGGCGGATTGGCGTGAGAAGGATCGGATAGGCGTAGCTGCACGATGGCCGATTCACCTGAAAGCCCCTCAACACCCACGGAATCTTGTCCGCCGGGCAGGCGAAAGGTCCGGGATGCTCCAGCTCCCCAAGGGCCGCATCCCGGATGGGCACGTCCAAATAGGGGGCCACAGAAATATACCAGAACGGGTCCGTCCCGCCCCCCTGCCACTGGCCATCCCGGTATTCGAAGGGAAGGCGAGTCTCCTTGTCGGCGGCATACATGAGGGTGCCCTGACCCACCTGACGCAAATTGCTGAGACACTTGGCTCCCAGCGCCCTTTGGCGAATCCCGCCAAAAACCGGCAGCGCGATGGCCGCCAATACCAGGATGATCGCAATGACGACGAGAAGTTCCGTGAGCGTGAAGCCGTTCTTCTCTGGTCGCAAGGTGGTATGCAATGTCGTCATCTTCCCATGGGACGCGCGGAAGTGCCTCGGGCGGTTTTTACCCGCCGCAGGACCGCAAAGTTACTCCGCGACGACCTCGATGTCATCGAACCAGGCGGTTCCCGTCGCTTGGTGAAGATATAAAAAGATGCGGACGGAGTCGTTGTCTCCCGAGTTGAAAGGCACCTCGACATGTTCCCAATCCCCGGAACCCGATCCGGACTTGCTCACGGCAAAGATGTTTCCATCAGCGGCATTGGCCACCGCCATTCGGACGCCCCGTCCCTCCCCGCCGAGTTCCTCCACCTTTTCCTTCACCCAGCCTTTCAAAAGATAGGGAGTATGGGGCTCCACATTGATGATCTGTGAGACAAAGGTGTACTCTGTGGACGACTTGTTCTCCAATTTGGCGGAAGGAGATTCCGTGTGGTAGGTTTCCGCATCCAGCGTCACCTCGCCCACAGTGCCTGCATCGCCCGTTGTGGCGACACTTCTGGTCTGCCAGTCTTCGGGACGTTGGCCACCGGAAGAAAACGTCCCATTTTTTAATACGGACTGATCGCTGGCACCTGCCGAAAATGAGAGAAGAAGCAGACAACAAAACGCAAGGACTGGCATGATTCTCATGGCAGAAATTGTCTTTCGATCAGGCGGTAAATCTCTTTCGACGCAGGACGAATCCAAGGCCTATCGGCAAAGCAATCAGCAAAAGGACCGAAGGCTCGGGGATGGCCGAATAACGGATAGTCTCCAACTGCGCAAGACTCAACGCCCCGCTGGCTCCGGAGGTGACGCGATCGATGCGGAGGTTATCAAGGAGCGCATCCATGGGGCGTGTCGGCCCGCCACCCATGGCCAAGCCGGCGGTGTTGATCCCAAGCGTCCCCCCGTTCAAGGTCACAGTGCCGACCAGGCTGGCTGCCGAATTCGTGCCGCCGACATAAAATTTCACATTGTTGGAGGCAATGGTCCCGTCATAGGTCACGGCAAAAAATGTCCATTGGCCCGTTCCCGAATAGGCGCTGCCCGCGGGGCTGGTTATCGAAGCGGAACTCATTGTTGGAGTGGCCATCGCCAGCGACAAACGCCCCGCTGTGTCGGACGACAACCGCCAATACGAGGTTCCTGTATTGAATTGCTCGATGATGCGGGCTCCACTGCTGATCTGCGTTTGGGGATTCATCCACCCCGAAAGGGTGAAGGACGTGGTCGAATCCATGACCGTCCCGATGGAGGCTGTGCTGGCATAACCTCCGGTTCCCAAACTCCCCATGCCGGTTGATGCGGCGGCGTTGTCAAACGCGTAGTCCCCGGACAGCCCGGAAACCCCCGACCCCGACGCCCCGCGAAGGTTCGTGGCGACATTCGACGCATTCCTGATGGTGGCAGTCGCCGTGTTGCTTCCGGTGCTAACCGTCGTTGTCCCGCTCGCGTTGTCGTTGAAGTTGTAAACGAAGATCTGCGACTGCGCGACGGTCGCGGACAACAGCCCGGCGGCGAGAAAGGCGAGTGGGGATGGAATTTTCATGGTGAGGATTTCAGCGTGGGTTCTGGTGGATTCAACCGCTCAACTCGGTCAAACGATTGACTGTCCATACCTATAAGATAAATTTCCCAAATGCGCAAGAGAAATTTTTGGATTTTTTTTGCGGACGTTCTTTGGGGGCGCATCTCCGTTTTGTGCAACCAAAGGAGCGTGGGCATCATGCCCGCTCCTTCTGTTCCCGGGCGAATGCCCGCCAATTTTTCTTTTGCACAAAATGGAGATGTGCCCCAATTGACTCCGAGCGACGCTGGACAGAGGCTTTTGCCGCTTCTCAGAACTCACTTGCGACACTTGCCGACGAGGGGCTTCGTGAGTTCGAGTCGGGCGGGACGCATCTCATGAACTTGCGGCGTAGCTTTCCGAACCCCAGGCGATTTCTGAAGCTGAAACGTAAGTTTTCAGAAGAAGCCGAGCTTGCGCGCCAGGCTGACGGGCGAGTAAATCGCCGCCCCCGTCACGGTTTTCTCATTGCGGCTTCGCTGCGGGAGGGCCGTGGCAAGCTCTTCCTCTCCGGCATCAAATTCTGCGATCCTCTCCGCGCTATCGTATTCACTCTCGATGCGGTCGTTCAGGTTCTTTCCGTTGCTCTCCACCCCGCCTCGCGGCGACGCGGTGACTTCAAGTTCTC
>JACSRU010000038.1 GCA_014879575.1 Chthoniobacterales bacterium
TCGCCTTCGTGGTGATGGCGGGGGCTTGGAGCGTCGGGCAACCTTCGATCAGGAAATGAAGCTGGAAGCCCGGCTCGATATTGCGCAAGCGACCGGATGGGAGGGTTTGGAGGGGCTGACGGCTGTTGGGGGAGTTCGCCTTCGCGAAGGGGAAAACGTCAACGACTCTGTGGGAGCTTCGCCCGCCTTCAACCCTTCGTCATATCAGGGGGGGATGCATTGGAGGCTGCTCCCGTTCTACTTGACCTACACGACACCGGAGCTTTTCGGAGTGCCAAACTTTTTGACGATCAGTGGAGGGTGGCAGAATCCCTTTGATTTTTTTGCGAGGCAGGAGGACGCAAAGTTGTTCCGGAACAACGTCATCGTGAGCGGGAAGGGGATCAGTTCGAATGGCGTCGGATGGTCCTCGAGTTATGCCGCCTGGGGAGGAATGGTCAAGGTGGCTTCCACGAGTCTTGCCTATGCCCAGGGGGGGATTTATATGGCGATCCCGCATGATGCGGATACCTCCAATCATGGTCTGGAGCTTGCGGGGGCGCAGCCATGGAACCAGAACGGGTGGTATGTCCTTGCGGAATCCGGCGTCACCCCGAAGCTTGCGGGTCTTTCCGGAAAGTATGCACTCGGAGGATATTATTGGGGATTGGAAAACACCTCGTTTTCCGGTGGGGAATGCGACGGACGGTTTGGATTCTACGCGATGGCGGAACAGCGACTTTTCCGTGAGTCCGATTCGGGCATCGAGATGTCCGGAGGGAGGGATGCGGATGGGAAATCCCGGAGTTTGCCGGGCGCATCAAAAGAATCCGGACAGGGACTCCGTTGGCTGGGCTTTGTAAACTACGCTCCGGATTTCAACAACTGCCTGCCGATTTTTTTCTATACAGGCTTTGTCTATGAGGGACTGATTCCCGCCCGCGACCACGACCAGGCCGGTGTGGCCCTGGCGTTTGGCAATTACAGTCAGTCACAGATCCGGGCAAACTGCGAAGCCGGGAATCCCGTTTTGAAGACCCACGAGGGGGTTCTGGAGTTCGAGTATCGCGTGCAGGTCAATCGCTGGTCCTTCATTCAACCGTTTCTGCAATATGTGATTCGCCCCGGAGGCGACGGTGAGGTTGCGAATGCGACTGTTCTGGGCGTTCACTTTGGGGTGACATTCTGATCCCCCGGCAGATGCGACGGTTTATTTCAGGTGTTCCGTGCTGCGTCGGGGGGTGATGCGTCCCAGAGTTTGTCCGGCGATCCGTGAATCCAGGGTGCCGGGATGCGGGCTGAACGCCTCGACATGTCCATCGAGGAAGACCATGTTTGCCCGGCCAGTGTGCCGGAAATGAATGGTCTTGTAAGTGTCGTCAATCATGTAGAACTCTTCGAGCAGCGGATTTCCCGAAGAGGCCGGTGCCTGGAAGTCATTCACCTGCGCACAGTCTCCAAACAAAATGACCTTGCTCGGCTGGGGGATGCTCAACAGGGAAATGGGAGTGGGCCTCATGGGGGCACCTGGGGAGGGACGGAGCGGGGGGGAGAGGAAGACGTTGTAGCCATACCCATAGCTGGCCCCTTTGAACTTTGGCTTCCAATAATCGGATCCATACGGAAAAGCCGGGCAGACCTCGACCTTACCCACCGAAAGAAGGTAGGGATGGAGGGGCGAGTCCGTGACGTCCACGGTTCGCTTGCCTTCCGGTCCCCCTTGGCTGGAGGCCGGTTCGGTGCCGAAATACCAACGCCGTCCCCCCTCCGGAAGATCTTCATAATACGGAAAAAACTTCTGGTTGTTGTCCCCGAGATACATCTGGGTCGCGGCGGAGAGCTGGCGCAGCGAGTTCACGCAGCGCGCATTGTATCCGGTGGCAAACAGGCGCGTGGTCACGGGCGCCACCAGCACAAGCAGCAGGCTGACGATGGTTGCCGTCGCGAGCAGCTCCACAAGGGTCAAGGCATTGCGACCACGGGCAACACGTGGGGGACGACCACCAGTGCCATAAGACCTCCCGCCTCCCCTGGCCGCAGGATCAGAGATTGAGGAATCCGGTCTCACGGTTTTCCTGCGCGGTGGGAAACCTCCGTGTCCCGACGTCGCGCCTGCCGGGAGCGGACAACCAGCCCTCCCCCCACAAAGACTCCCCCAAGAAGCACCAGCCAGGCCGCCGAGGGCTCCGGAACGACATTGAGCTTCCCAACCGCCGCATACGTTGGGGTGTTGATTCCGTAAATGCCCGTATCAGACGAATCAAATTCCAACGTGAGATAGCTGACGCTGGACCCAAAGGAGGTGAGGTTCACCTCCGTCCAGGTATTCACAATGTAGCGTTCCGAGGGATTTGCCGAGCGATAGTCCGCAAGGTAGAAGTCCAGGCTTCCCTGCGAGACATTTCCCGAGGAGTAGCCGGTGATGGTCACCTTGAACCAATCCCCCGCATCAAATGCGTTCGCGAATCCATCCCCATCCCGAATGGCGAGGTAGGTGTAGGTGGTATTGGTGAGGGTGAGAGAAACCGGCTCCGTGTAGCCGAGTGGCAGGGTGATGGTCGGCGTCGTGGGAGTGTAAAAATCCTGATAGGCGACGGCATAGATCCCACCGGCCACGCCATTGGCATTTGTGCCCGTGATGCTGCTGTATTGGTTCAGGTATCCGGGAGTCGTGGTATCCGTCGTATTGGAATAGGAAAAGCCCCCCCAGCTGCCCCAGTTGATGTCGTAACTGTTGTTAAAACCCGCCCCATGGCTTGTGAAGGGCGCGTTGTTTTGGAAGCTTTCCGCCGAAAGGCTGAGATCCGTGAAATCCACGATCAGGGCCGGGGCGGGAAGTGATGCCAGGAGAAGAATTCCCGAGGCGGCAAGAGAGATGACTGCAAGTTTTTTCATTGTCCTAAAAAAAACGGGGAGTGTCGAAGGGACAGCCTTTTCCCCGTATTGAAAAGGACCACCCCCGCACGGACGCTTTCGCGACGCCGTTATCCATTTCAGGACGGTGCGGTTTTCTCCGCCGGTTCGAACCCGGACTTTGACCTATGCGCGACAGTGGGGGAATTTCACCCCGCTTTCCTAGGCCGGCGGATTGGCTTGTGATGAAAAGAACAAACGGTCGGAATGGCCCGACCAGCGACATGGACTTTTTCCTGTTGAGCGGGGAATGTCAACGCCAAATAGGGGTATTCACTTGACTCAACCATGCACAACATCTTGTGGTCGCACCAGTTTATCGTAGGTCATCGGGGCGATCTGAACGGCGTGTTGAGCCAACCGGTAGAAAAGCTTCCCCCCGGGAGGCCGACTTGCGTCTATTGAACCGGAAAACAAACTCGTTGAGGTAGCCGTCGATGTGATGCGAGCGCATCGCCCCTTGATGGGTTCCGAGCATCCAGCGTTTGAGGAGGGAGATTGCTCGGTGGACTCTGGGAAGCAGATGCTCGCCAGGCCCGGCGCGGCGCTGGACCTCCCGAAGATGAACGAACCCGTCCATTTCCCTGTAGGAGTTAAGCCCGTCGGTGCACACCGTGCTTCCCGGCTCGATGCAGGCTCGGATGAATCCATGGAGGGTGGCACGGTCGAAATCCGGGATCCGCACCATGCGAATGCGCCCGATGCCCTTGCCGTCCTGCTCGGCCGCGACAGCGATCAGGGTTTTCGTGTAGGTCAGACGGCCCGTGGCCCCGGCGGATTCGGCTCCACCCCAGTAGGTTTCGTCGACCTCCACAACGCCTCGCAAGCGTTCGCGTCCGGGTCGCACCATCGCCTGCCGCAGTTTGTGTAGGATCAGCCACGCGGTTTTGTAGCTGCCTAGGCCCAACACCCTTTGAAGCCCCAAAGCGCTCATGCCGTTCTTTTGACTGGTGATGTGCCACATCACTCGGAACCAAACAGTGAGCGGAAGATGGGTGTCTTGAAATACGGTTCCCGCCAGAACAGAGACCTGTTTGCGGCATTGCCGACAAAGCCAGAGATCACGGGAAATCGGCCATGGGTTTTGCCCCTGGCAGCCGGGGCACTGAAACCCGGACGGCCAACGAAGATGAAACAAATACTCTCGGCACATGGCTTCATCGGAAAAGTGCCGCTCAAGTTCCACCAAGGTACGCGGATAGTCCTCGGACACGGCAAACCACTACATCTTGGGGCTGGTTGAGTCAAGTGAATACCCCTAACGCCAAATGAGAACGCGATGCCCGGGCTTGCAATTTTTTTTCGGCTGGCGATGCTGGGGTTCTGATCGGCACTTCGAACGTGCGGTCCGGCAGGAATCGCTTGGACGGATCAGAGGAAAAAATCACCGATGGCGACGATATTGGAACAAAAGGATGCCCTGGGACGAAGCGTCCAGGCACTGCGGGAAACAAAGGATTTGATGGGGGAAAAGTTGGTCCTGAACATGGGCCCCTCGCACCCCTCGACGCATGGAGTGCTCCGTTTGGTCATGGAACTGGACGGAGAGGTTGTGACGAAGGCGATCCCCGAGATCGGATATCTGCATCGTGGGGACGAGAAAATCGCCGAGAACATGCAGTATAACCAGTTTGTTCCCTATACCGACCGGCTGGATTATCTGGCGCCGGTCGCCAATAATATCGCTTATGCCCTGGCCGTGGAGAAGCTCATGGGCTGGGAATTGCCCGCGCGCGGGAAAGCCATTCGTGTCATCGGCTGCGAACTCGCCCGCATCTCGGCGCATCTCCTCATGATCGGATGCCTCGGCATGGATCTCGGGGCGATGACCGTCTTCCTCTACACCTTCACGGAAAGGGAGAAGATCTACAACCTGATGGAGGCGATGACCGGCGCACGGTTTACGACCAGCTACACGCGGGTGGGGGGGCAGACACGCGATCTCTCCCCGGGGTTTATTTCGCAGTTGAAGGATTTTCTGCGAACCTTTCCCCCGGCCTTTGAGGAGGTGGACAAGTTGATCACCAGGAACCGGATTTTTGTGGATCGCACGAAGGATATCGGGGTCATCACCAGGGAGGATGCCATTGCCTACGGTCTCTCCGGCCCGAATCTTCGCGGGTCCGGTGTGGATCATGACCTGCGCAAGAAACACCCGTATCTTGACTACGAGAAGTATGATTTTGAGGTTCCGATCGGTTTGGTGGGGGATTGCTACGACCGGTATCTCGTGAGGATGGAGGAAATCCGGCAGAGCGTGCGAATCCTGGAGCAGGCCGTGGATTCCCTCCCCGAGGGTCCGATCAATTGGCATGATCCGAAGAGCACCCTTCCCGACAAGGTCGCGGTCCTCACGAAAATGGAGGAATTGATACACCACTTCCTCGTTGTCACCGAAGGAGTTGATGCTCCGGCGGGCGAGATCTACTTTGCGGCCGAAAATCCCAAGGGGGAATTGGGGTTCTACATTTACAGCAAGGGCGGGGGAGTTCCGTATCGCATGAAAATCCGCTCTCCTTCGTTCGTGAATCTGAGCATCATGGAAAAAATCATCCCCGGGCATTTTGTGAGTGATGTGGTGGGGATTCTTGGCTCCATGGATCCCGTCTTTGGCGAAGTGGACCGGTAATCTGATGACACTCGCAAATCTGCTTTCAGAGTCGCAAATCGTCCCTTCCATGGCCTCGGAAGAGCGCTGGGAGGCAATCGCCGAGTTGGTGGATTGCCTGGTCAAATCCGGGAAAATCGAAGCGGAGGATCGGGACGACATCCTGCATTCCATCCGGCAGAGAGAAGAAACCATGAGCACGGGGATCGGCTTCGGGATTGCCATTCCGCATGCCTCCTCGGAAAAGGTGAGCGAGGTGGTGGCGGCGTTTGGACGTTCGGTGAAGGGGGTTCAGTTTGATTCGCTGGACGGAGCCCCGGTCTTTTTCATCGTGCTTTTTGTGGTGCCCAAGGACCAATTTCAAACCCACCTGCGAACGCTGGCGGCGATCGCAAAATTCCTCAATGACAAGACCGTTCGCGACGAGTTGGGGAGCGCGGCCAACGAGGAGGGGATTCTCCGGGTGTTTGAAAGCCGCTCCCCACACGGATGAGCGGAACTCCCCGGCAAATCCTCGGTGACCGACTTCGCGATGCCCTGAAGGCGGCGGGTTTCGATCCTGTGCGCGGAGACGTTTCGGCGTCCGCGGACATGCGGTTTGGAGACTATCAATCCAACGCGGCCATGGTGTTGGCGAAGGAAAAGAAGTCCAATCCGCGTCAGATCGCGGCAGATATTCTCAGCCGACTCGACGTGCGGGGGATTTCCGCCGCGCCGGAAGTGGCGGGGGCGGGTTTTTTGAACTTTCGCCTGGAGTCGGAATTTCTGGATTCCGCCCTGGGAGCCCTCGCGGCGGATCCGCGCCTTGGAGTTGCCACTGCAAAGATTCCACAAAAAATCCTCCTGGATTTCAGCTCCCCCAACGTTGCCAAGCCGATGCATGTCGGCCATATCCGCAGTACGATTCTGGGCGATTGTCTTGCGCGGATTGCCCGCTTCCTCGGGCACGAAGTCATCACTGACAACCACATCGGCGATTGGGGGACGCAATTTGGCAAGGTGATTTACGGATGGAAGCACTTCCTGGACCGGGAGGCGCTCGCCCGGGATGCGATCGCCGAGTTGGTCCGCCTTTACCGCGAAGTGAACCGGATGGAAGAAACCGACGAGGTGGTCAGGCGGGTCGCGCGGGAGGAACTCGTCAAGCTCCAGGCGGGAGATGCCGAGAACCTGGCGATCTGGAAGGAGACGGTCGAACTCTCCTGGCGCGAGTTTGAAAAACTCTACGGCCTGCTCGACATCCGCTTCGACGAGCGCCTTGGGGAGAGTGCCTACAATGACGCCCTTGCCCCGCTGTGCGAAGAGCTTCAACGACGGGGAATTGCCCGCGAGAGCGAAGGCGCCCTCTGCATATTTTATCCCGGGATTCCCGCGCTGGCCGAGAAACCGGCAATCATCCGAAAAAGCGACGGGGGCTTCCTCTATGCGACCACGGATCTCGCGACCATCGAGTATCGGCTGAAGCACTGGCGTCCCGACGCAATCTGGTATGTCGTCGGTGCTCCCCAGGCTCTGCATTTTCAGCAGATTTTCGCCGCCTGCCGGATGATGGGCATCGAGGCGAACCTCGTCCACATTGCCTTCGGAAGCATCCTTGGAGAAGACCGGAAAATCATGAAGACCCGTTCCGGTGAGAACGTCGGCCTTGCCGAGGTCCTCCACGAGGCGGTGGATCGTGCCCGGAAAATGATTGCCGCCCGGCAGGAGGGACTGACTCCGGAGGCTCTGGAGTCCATCGCGGAAACAATCGGGATCGGCGCCGTGAAATATGCGGAACTCTCCCAGAACCGCCACACCGACTATGTTTTTTCCTGGGAGAAGCTCCTGGCACTCGACGGCAACACGGCTCCCTATCTGCAAAATGCGTATGTAAGAATTCGCTCGATCTTTCGCCGCGGGGAGGTGGGTGCGGATCCGGGGGCCGCCATCCGAATCTCCGTCCCCGCCGAGCGCCTGCTGGCGATCAAACTCCTCCAGTATGCGGAGACCGTGCCCGTGGTTCTCGAGGATTTTCGTCCGAACATCCTTGCGAACTTCCTCTACGAGCTTGCGAATACCTACCACTCGTTCTACGAGGCCTGTCCGGTCTTGAAGGCGGAACCCGAAGTCCGCGCAAGCCGGTTGCTTCTCAGCGAACTCACCGCCCGGATTCTCTCTCACGGGCTCTCCCTGCTCGGAATTCGCTGCCCGGAGAAAATGTAAAACCGCAAAGCCTGAGAGCAAGCAACAAGGGACAACAAGGCGCATTGGCGCGCCTCTCCGATCCGTGCAGGTTCCAAGGCCAAAGGCCGACGATTCTCAAGCCCAGGCAGCAAGGCCTGGGTTT
>JACSRU010000095.1 GCA_014879575.1 Chthoniobacterales bacterium
TCCGTCGTCGGCAGCGTCAGATGTGTATAAGAGACAGACTCCAGCCGCTCGGGGCCGACGCCAACGGCCAATCCAAACGCCCCAAATGGAAGGACCGTGTCCTCCTGCCGGGCTATGCGGCGATCATGAACACGCCTGTCGGCGGAACCGACAGCACCCGGATCATCTCGGAAGACCGCGACCGCAGGAATGATCCGTGATGTATTTTGACACCGCCTATCTGGCCAAGCTCTACATCGTCGAAGCCGGGTCTGACGAAGTAAGATCCCATGCCGCAAACGCGGATCAGCTTTCCTGCCTGGCGCATGGCCGCGTCGAACTCGCTTTCATGTTCCACCGCAAACTGCGTGAAGAGGCCATCGACCGTCACCGACTGGCCCAACTTTGGGAGCAAGTCGAGGCCGACGAACGCTCTGGAATGCTCTCCTGGCTGCCGCTGACTTCGCAACTCCTGGAAGCGTCCGCCCAAAGCGCGATCAATCTTCCCGCCGCCTGCTTCCTCCGCGCCTCCGACGCCCTCCATCTCCTCGGTGCCAAAGAATACGGTTTCCGCGAAATCTTCTCCAACGACACCCACCTCCTCAAAGCCGCAAAGCTCTTCAGCCTCAAGGGAAGGAACGTGATCGGATGAAACGCACAAGGGGAAGCATCGTAAAAATCTTTGTGCCTTGCCTTGGTGGTAATTGCTTTCCCATCCTGCTGGAAACGAGGGAAAGGCTGTTAGCCTGAACTTCGATAAACATCCCGGGAGAGCCGGGTTTTATTCTGCGAACATTCCGTAGTGGAAAATACCCGACGATACCGTGCAAATTCGGAAAATCCGAGCGTTGTTGCCTCCAGAAATCCCGCGAATTTCTCTTTCTCAACTCCCGGGAGCCCCGTCGCTCACTCTCCGGCGACGTCTGCCCTCAGCGAAATGGAGATCGTCAGGATTGGGGCGCAATTTAAAACCGATAAAAACCTTTCAAGAATTGTCCCATGAGATAGTTTACGGGCCTCAATCCTGACGATCGCCCTTGGGGAGGGGATCCCGGAAGATTTTCAATCATTGAGGTCGCTTGCGGCACACAAAATCTCATGTTGACTCCATGTGATGCCTACATCATGATGTTGTTATGACGAGAACGCAAATTCAATTGCCCGAACCGCTTTTTGGAAACTTGCGCCGGATCGCGGGGATGCGGGATATTTCTGTCGCGGAGCTCATCCGCCGTGGGATGGAACTCTATGTGAAGACGTGTCCGGAGGTGACGGAAGTTGGCGAGGGTTGGACCATGCCGGTTTTACGGGGCAGCGGGGGGCACTTGCAGGACATTGGTGCTATTCGGGCTGAAGCCGAAGCCATCGAAGCCAGAAACGCTCCTGCGGCACCATGATCACGGCCGACACCAACTTCTTCATCCACGCCGCAGATCCAGATTCACGGCATCATGCAAAGGCGAGGCAGTTTTTCGAGTCCCTGGCAACCCAGACGGCCGAATTTGTCGTCTGCGAACTCGTTCTTGTGGAACTCTACATGCAACTTCGCAACAGTGCCGTCTTCGTGAAGCCATACACGGCGACAGAGGCGGCATCTTACTGCCAAGCCTTGAAATCCAATCCACACTGGCGCTGCATTGATTACGATCCTCAAATTTCATCCCGCCTTTGGAAGTGGGCAGCCCAAACCAAAGCCGGATTCCGCCAGATCATTGATGCGAGACTGGCGTTCACCTTGCTGCACCATGGGGTGACGCATCTGGCAACCGCCAATGTGAAAGACTTCAAGGCTTTCGAGTTCAGTAAGGTCTGGAATCCTCTTGTTGCATGATGGGAAGCGGATGGGGCGGTTTGCACGAATGATGTGTTTGCAATTGGTGCCATGAGCGTCTGCTGTCGGCGGCAGATGCGGATTCCCGAGGAGGTGAGCCTCAGCGGATTCGACAATATCCTGCTTTCCACCCAGGTCGTGGTCCCACTTACCACCGTCGAGCAGCCAATTGTGGAGATGTGCTCGGCAGCCATCGGAATCATCAATGACAAGCTTCGCCGTCGCGCCGCTCTGTCTCCGGAGAGTGAGGAACATGTGTTTCCCTGCCGGATCATCTGGCGCGACTCCATGCGGCTTTCCTTGGACTGATCCGCTCAGCAGTCGCTTCCGTATGATCCTGGCCCGCCAGGGAAGAGAAGTGCCTGGGGGACTTGAGCGTCCACGGCATGCGGCATACGCCTCTCCAATCAAGCCGGGCAAAACTACCATGCCAAAAACAAGCCATAAATCCCGCAAGCCCCGGCGCGAGCCGGAAGCCATCACCGCCGAGGAATTCGACGCGAAATTTGATGCCGGAGAAGACATCGGCGAATATCTCGACTTCTCCAGCGCCCGCGTCGTGCCGCCGCTGGTCGCTCTCGACCCCGCCGCCCTCGCTCCCCAAAAAGTCAACGTGGACTTCCCCGCATGGGTCGTCAGCGCACTCGACCGGGAGGCAGACCGCCTCGGCGTGCCCCGCCAATCCCTCATCAAGGCGTGGATCGTCGAAAGGCTCGAAACCGCCTGAGACCCCCCCGCCGCCTCAAAACTCAATCATCCCCGTCCGATCGCCGCTCGCACCTTCTCCGCATCCCACCAATCCGCCGCGACCGATTTCCTCTCCACGCTGCCCTACTGGTAGGCCGTCATATCCACCTTGAACGGGGTGTAACGCCTTTTTACCGGGACAACCTTCATAGGTGCCCATAGGTGCCCAAAAGCCCCCTGATTGTCAATCTGTTCTCGTCTGTTTCGGACTGTTTGCGACTATTTGCAACCGCCCCTTAACCAAGCACTGATAAGGCTTCGAGAGCTTGTTGCCCTCTTGAATTGGAGGGGAGCGGGTGAAGGGAATCGAACCCTCGTTTCGCGTTTACTGGCATTTTATGGCGTATTTTGGAGCACTACAGAGGGAGATGGCGTCTTAAAAAGTAAGTCCTTGCTGCACCTTGCTGCAATGAATATAGTGTGCTCATGGCCTCGATTTACACCAAACCCGGAAGCCCCTTTTACTACCTCCGGTACAAGAATGAGGACGGAAAATGGCGCGACAAAAGCACCCGGTATCGGGAAGGCTTTCCGTCCGAGACCAAGAAGGCCCAGGCCCTCGCCATGGAAGCCTCGCTGAAGGAACTCAGACAATCTCCAATCAAAGACAGTGAACAGTGGGATAATTGGGTTTTGACGTTTCTGCGCCAGAAGTATGCCGGCCCGGAACACGAGCGAACCCTGGCACGTTACGAGCTCGCCTGGCGAAATGTGCGCGCCTACCTGCTTTGGAAGAAAATTGACGCGCCAAGACGCCTGACTCGAGCGGTGTGCAAAGAATACCATGCGTGGCGCCAGAATCCCGAAAAGCACGGTGGCAGGATCGAAGGGGTGCTGCGCTGCGGGCACAACAATGCTCTACAGGATCTGAAAATCTTCTCGATTATCTGCGACGAAGCTGTGGCCCTTGAGTTTATCGAAATAAATCCGGCTCACCGCCTCGGCATCACAAGAATCAAGGCGGAGGAGAAACGGCCATTCACTGACGACGAGATCCAGCAAATCCGTCTCGCTTTAAAGGAATGGCCGGATTGGATGGCAATTTCATTTGAACTCGCGCTTCATCAAGCTCTGCGCCTTCGGCAGACGTCGTTTCCTCTTTCTTGTGTCGATTGGGATCGGGGGACGATCACCTACCCACGGAAAATCGTCAAAGGGAGCAAGCCGTTTACACATCCCATCGACGACCGAGTTCGCCCCCTCTTGGAGAAGCTGCGGGATGCCAAGGCCGGTATCACCTGCGTAATTCCACCCAACAACGAACTTCCGAGTAAATCGTGGTGGAGGTTTTTCCGGAAGATCGGCATCAAAGATGTCTGTTTCCACTGCACCCGGGTTACTTGGATCACCCGAGCAGCGATCGCGGGCGTGCCCATCTCCAAATCCATGCGGTTCGTGAACCATGGCAGTGAAGAGGTGCACCGGATTTATACGAAGCTTCAGGCGCACGACATCATGGATGTTCCGTCGTTGGTTTCGTTCCCCGACGCCGCCTAAAGTAGCTCAACCGGGCGCGGGGAAAAATCCCCGTGTTTTTTTTGCCTTCGCACACCGAGAAGGCGCATGACACATAGCCGGAACGACAGCGCCGGGCTGATCGTGTCCTCAAGTGATAAGGCCACCGTGAAGAAGCGGGAGTAATTTTGAAAATCAAAAGTTTGCCTTACGCGACTGCTTCCCGGGTCGCTTCCGACCGACAGCACGAGCCAGTCGAGCTTCTGCACGAAAATCAGGATGTTCTGTCATCCATGCCATGGCAGCCGAACGGGTAGTGCGTCCGCCCATCAGCGGCATTCCCGCTCGATGCGCATCTTTTGCAAACTGATAGGATACGCCCAAGGCGCCCGCCAGTTGCATCAGATTCAATAGCTTTTCCTCGTCCACACATATTTTATCCCTCCTCCCAAGGAAAAGTTAATCACGATTACACCCGAAGTCTCCAATATCGACGCACGCTCAACACGCTGCTTATCAGTTGTTTATATAAACTTTTGAAACAACCGTCTTTGCCTCTTGACCCACACCACCCGAGGAGAGAAAAGAACAGCATTTGTTTTTTGGAGTTCTTCCGCAGGTTTCCATGACCTGTTTTCCTGTACCATCCCCATTGATGACGGCGCTGCCCCGAATCCCTTCGGCGGCATCTGCACGCTTACGATCTGCAAACCAGCAATTCGCCGGAAAGCCGCCGAAGGAGATTGGGTTGTCGGCCTCGGCTCGAAACGCGCCTCGCGGGATTTTTCGGGTAGAGTGGTTTATGCAATGAAAGTCACCCGGGTGCTCACCATGCAGAAATACGATGAATACTGCGCCAGTCGGCTGCCGATCAAACTGCCGGAATGGAACAGCTCACGTTTTGAAAAGCGGGTGGGAGACTGCATCTATGCCTACTCTGGAAAGAGAGCGCCAAAACTACGCCTTGGCATCCACCACACGATTCCCGATTGGCGGCAGCTTGGTGAGAAAACTCTTCATCATTTCAGTTGTCTCATTTCCGGTCTGGACGGGCGAAATGCGTCCTCAACAGGGCCGTGGTGGCGATCGTCCTAACAAAAGTCGCCGAGCGCCTACTTATGATCTGAATCAGCCCAACGAGCTGGTCGTTCTTTGAGGCCCGCGGCGTAGGCGTGGAAGACGAGGGCTATCTGATCTCGCACCCGGCGGAACTCTTCGAGGACTTCTTCCTCGGTGCCAGTGGCGTGGGCGGGGTCGTTGAATCCCCAGTGATAGCGGTTTATTTGACCGGGGAACATTGGGCAAGCCTGATCGGCGTTGCCGCAGACGGTGATGACGGTATCGACCTTTTGCCCGAGGAATTCGTCCATGTGCTTGGAGTGGTGGCCACTGATGTCGATGCCGATTTCGGCCATGGCGGCGATGGCCTTGGGGTGGACGTAGCCAGCGGGTTTTGAGCCTGCGCTCTGGACGTTGAGGATGTCCCCTGCGGCTTGGCGGAGGATTCCCTCGGCCATGTGGCTGCGGCAGGAGTTTCCGGTGCAGAGAATGAGGACGGTGGGTTTCACGAGAGGGTGGGTTTTTGTTGATACCAGTCCCGGCTCTGCACGCAGATGCGGCAGACCGAGAGCATGACGGGGACCTCGACGAGGACGCCGACGACCGTTGCGAGGGCGGCGGGGCTGGTGGGTCCGAAGAGGGTGATGGCGACGGCCACGGCGAGCTCGAAGAAGTTGCTGGCTCCGATGAGGGCGCCGGGCGTGGCTACGTTGTGGCGCACCCCGAAGAAGCGCATGAGGCCGTAGGTGAGCCCGCTGTTGAAGTAGACCTGGATGGTGATGGGGATGGCGAGCAGGAGGACGGCCACCCAGTTCTTGAGGATGTTCTCGGCTTGGAAGGCGAAGATGAGGGTGAGGGTTGCCAGCAGGGCGAGGATGGCGACGGGGCGGAATTTGGGGAGGAAGGTTTCCTCGAACCACCGGAGGCCCTTGGCTTTGATGAGGGCGACGCGGCTGAGCCAGCCTGCGGCGAGCGGCACCACGATAAAGACCACGACGGAGGTGATGAGGACTTGGGCCGGAATGTGAACGCCGCTGACACCCGCCAGCACCATGACGATGGGGGCGAAGGCGAACACCATGATGAGATCGTTGATGGCCACCTGTGCGAGAGTGTAGGTGCTGTCTCCGTCGGTGAGGTAGGACCAGACGAAGACCATGGCCGTGCAAGGCGCGGCGGCAAGGATGATGAGGCCGGCGACGTAGTTGGCGGCGGTGGTGGGTTCGATCCAGCCGAGGGTTTGGGAGAAGAGGCCTTGGATGAAGATCCAGCCGAGAGCGGCCATGCTGAGAGGTTTGACCACCCAGTTGACGAAGAGGGTGACGAGCAGGCCCTTGGGGCGTGCGAAGACGCCATGGATGCCTCCGAAGTCGATCTTGAGCATCATGGGGTAGATCATGAGCCAGATCAGGACGGCGATGGCGACGTTGACCTGTGAGCCTTGGCCGAATTCCCACCGGCTAATGGTGCTGGTGAGGCCGGGGGCGAGTTTTCCGAGTGCTACGCCTGCGACCATGCAGGCGAGCACCCAGAGGGAGAGATACCGCTCGAAGAAATCGAGCCTTTTGGCCGTGTTCATCCGCAGCAGGACGAGCCTCCGCAGCAGCTTTCCTCCTCCTTGGAGTCGGGGATGCAGACCTCTAGCGCGAGGCAGGCGGTTTGCTTGTTTGCGAGGGTGAAGACGAGGCTTCCATCGGTGAGGTTGGAGCCCTCGACCGAGAAAAGGCCGATGGTGCCTTCCTGGCATTCCACCTGCATTTCGGGGTCGTCGCTTCCGAGGAGGCTGGCGGCTTTCTCGATGATGGTGGCGAGTTTTCCGGCGGGTAAGCGGTGTTCGGTATCGTCGGCCACCCAAACCTGAAGGGAGGCAAAAGCGAGGTGGCGGGTTTTTCCGCCGCAGTCCACGAAGTCTTTTTCCGTGCGGCCAACTTCGGTGATGTGGAAGTGCGCGGGAACGCTGTTCCCGCTCGGGAGCAGAATGGCGAGGTTTCCGTCGGGGTATTGATCGAGAGCGGCTTTGAATGCGGAGAGCTTCATGGTTTTATGGGTTGGGTGTTGATGATGAGGCGCTCGCGTTGGCCTATTTCCTTGGTGGCAGCTTCGAGGCGAAGCGCATCGAGCTTCTCGAAGGGGAGCGAGGCGAATAGTTCGAGACGGCGCTGGATTTGTTGGGCGACTTGCCAGAAGACCTTCGCTGCATCCGGACCTTCGGCTTCGGCCGGATCGGGAGACGGCCAGTGAGCGATGATTGGCTGGCCGGGCCACACGGGGCAGCTCTCTTTCGCGTTGTCACAAAGAGTGATGACGAAATCAAACTCGACGCCCTCGAATTCGTGCCACGATTTGCTGCGAGCGCTGGTGACGTCGAGCTTGTATTGATCCCGCAGCACTTGCAGAGCCAGAGGATGCGGAGACGGCTTCGGATTCGATCCGGCGCTCACCACATCAAATTTGTGGGAAGCGATTTTCTTCATGATGAACTCTGCCAGGATGCTTCGGGCCGAATTGCCGGTGCAGAGGAACAGAAGTTTGAACTTGGGTTTGGTGGAGTCCATATCAGCAGCAGGTTTTTTGGCTAACGGCCTCTTCGACCCAGCCGGTGCATTTTTTGGTTGCGATGAGCCGCTTGAGGTCATCGCGGAAGAGTTTGTCGGATGTCACGCAGTCCTGGAGGCACTTGAGGTTGGCCTCTAGCTCGTGGGAGGGCTTGGCCGGGAGGCGGTAGATGATCCACGTTCCCTTGCGGGTGGTTTCGACCATCTGCCGTTTCCGTAGATAAGCCAAGTGCTGAGACACCTTCGTCTGAGGAATCTGAAGGATGTCCTGGAAATGGCAGACGCAGAGTGGGCCGTGCGTGAGCAGGTTCACAATACGGAGCCGCGTCTGATCGCAGAGGCATTGGTAAATCTGGATGAGTTCCATTTGAATGGCGATATATGCTGATACGACAATATATGCAAGTGCGAATATATGAATTGCTTTCAAGGAACGTCGAAAATTTTTGCTCTAGATGTACCTTCGCGAGTCTGGCCATTTCTCCGCAAGCAGGACGACTTTTAGCGAGTAACCTCTGTGCGAATCGGAGTCCTCTTGTGGCGAGACAGCACGCACCTTTAATGGCGGGCAGCAGAGCATCGGTTCTCGATGGCGGCGCCGGAGGTTCGATAGGGGCGCTCTGCTCCCCTTCTGCAACTTTCCGCTTATTTTGTGCGCTGAGGCGTTCAGGCACTACTGATATTTCTGAAAGTGGCGGTCCCGCTGGCGCCTATAAAATGCATCCTCACAAGACCCGACCGGAGGTTCCGTGGTGTTGAGTAAAACAATTTCGGCGGTCAAGTGAACGCAGGGCCCGGCATGGGCAGCATCCATCAGTTCCTCCTTTAACCTCCGCACACATACATCCTCCCGGAAAAGGAGGTCCGGCCTATCGGGACATGCCAGCTTCCGAGCTTCTTCGAAGTAGTGCGCGATCTGTCCAGCCACACGGCTTTCCAAGTCGCATCGAACATCCCGATGATCTTCGCCGCAAGGAGGAAAGAGGTCGTCAAAATCAATTTGGAGATTTTCGAAATACCGATCCACCATGGCTCTCACCAGAAAGTCCGGGCGGATTCCGCGTTCGTAAAGTTCGTAGATCAACGCCGGTTGCGTGCGGACGTCGCCGGTGCGCGAAACGCCGAACCAAGAGTCCCCAAACCAATCGCTCCAGATGTCACGCAGGCCGAGTGCGGCGAGGATTCCCGGCGCTGCGGCTTGCACCTTGTCGAAGTTGCGCCAGGGCTGTTCGGGCTCAAAATCCACAACAGATCTGCACAGGGAAGCCGGAGATCGTATTTCGGCAACGATGGACACGATACTATCTGAAAGGTGTAGATTCTCTTCCCCGGACTCAAGCATCTCCATACATTCCGCGCGAGGCAGCATCGGAAAGAGCGGCCTTGAATAGATCGGCTCCCCGAATCCCAAAATCCGGCGCAATTTTTGGATCTCGAAGCGCTTTTTGGCGGTTTCTTTCACGATCGTTTCAAACAAGGTCTTCAAGTGCTCGTTCATAGTTCCCCCCTATGGCTCCTCCCCATCGGGTACATCGTCCGCGTCGTCAGCTGCAGTGACAGGAAGCGTGAAGTCGGCGAAATGCCGCGTCCACTGATCTTGGTAGAATCTTTCGAGGTCCGGGGCGCTCGCAACCGAATGAGGTTTCGACAGGATTGCCTGGAGTGCTCCGTATTTGGCAGCTCCCTCCAAAAGGGCGCGGTCCTGATTTTCGAAATCGAGAATGTTCTTCTTCAGTTGCCTCATCAAGTAGTGCAACTGGCAGATCAAGTCGGGCCGGTTGGGAATCTCAGCCTCAGCCGCGGTATGAAAATAGGTCGCGATATGGGACGCCGTCATGAGTTGAAAGCTTGAGGCGAGCTCAATGGGCCAGTCTTCCGTTAACAGAAAAAGCTCAAGGAAGTCTGCAGGAACACAGTCATAGGTGCCGACGCGGAAGAAGAATTCCGCCATCGTTTGCATCAAAAAGCCTACAGGCGTTCCTGAGATCAGCAATTCGCGGACATCCTGGGCATAAAGTCGCACGTCCTCGGCTTTTCGGTATTCATGCCATGTGGCCCAACTGCGCTCCAATCGATCCGCCGCGATGATACCAGGGGCAGCTGCCTTGATCTTATCGAAGTTGCGGTGGGTCACTGGCGTCCGGCACTCGATGACCTGCTTGCATAGCCAAACCGCCTGACGAGTCTGACAGACGATTCCGACAATGTCGTTCGGCAAATCCAGGGGCTGGGGAATTCCCGTAGCCTTCTCGCGAAAATGATCCAGCAGATCCGTTCGTCCGGCGTAGCCGAGAATTTTCCGCAAGCGGTCGAGGCCCGTGAAGCCCTTTTGCGCCGAGTCCCAGAGGCAACGTGTAGAACGCCGGATGTTTTCTAGCGAATCCTGAACGAAAAATTTCATGGATTCTCTTTTCCGAGTTTTCTCGGGCGTGAGGGCAAAAATCGTCAAGTATCTGCGCCTACAGCGGAAATTTCTTCCGTAGGCATGTTTTTTTGGCCTCGGAGTGCGAAATCGCTTGATCCGCGGAACCAGTGCGAGGAAATCCAATGGTTTTGCCGTGATGAATTCCGGGCCCGGAGAGGCAGTTTTCTTGAGTTTGCCGACGCAATCAACAGCGGTGGAATCAGCTCACGTGCAACATCCCGGCGATCCCTTCCCTACTTTTCGCCAGTAAGAGCTTGGCGAAGAGACTTAATCAATGTTTGCACATCGATTTTCCCGGCGCCCTTTTCGTAATGATCGAGCAACTCAAGCGCTCGATGCACCCTCTGTGACGGCAAAACCCTATCCGTCCTGGGTTTTTCCACGTCTCCCAGCAGGCGATCGACCACCTCCTTGACGTCGGCGGCATGAGGGGGATCTTCTCGATCGAGGGAAGCCTCTTCATAGGCCTGCACCATGGCCTCGCCACCTTCCAGCCGGGCCAGCTCATGCAGAACAGCTTCCCGAGTAGGCAGGTCTATCGGCATGCGTTCTTTGGAAACAAAAGTTTCCATTTCGAGACGAGCCTGGCCGGCTCGAATCAACCGGTTCGCGTATTGCCGGCTCACGTCTAATCGCGTTTGGCAATATTCTTCAAAGGTCGGAAACTCAGCCCGGTAGAGGCGGCGGTTTCGGATTTCCTCCAACGCCTGCGCCGCCTCCACCAAGGACTCCAATCCGCGCACGACCACCCCGTCCAGCCGCTTGAAGTCGCGGGCTTCCGTTCCGGACAGTGGCGCGTCAGGCGCGGAGGTCGCGACCACCAACTGACCATCCCTGTTTGCTTTCTTGGCCATGACAACGAAGGACTACGCCTTAATTCAAGCGTCCGCCTCACTCCACAATAAAATCACCGCCTTTCGATCATCCGGTTCCGTCCTAGATGAAGTTCCCCTTGTCCCGGCTGGAGCGGGAAGTGATAAACTTGGGATGGCACAGAAAAAATTCCGCAGACAGAAAGACCAGCTTTCCGACACCCTCAAGACTTTCAGCTCGCTGAAAGCCATCTGGCACTTGTTCGGCAACTCCATGCAGCATGCCATCGACGTGCTGCGTTCCGAGGTTTGGCAGAACAAACAAAACCGCAAGGAATTGCTCAAAAAGATTCCGAAGCCGCTGCACCGCCGCATCGAGTCGTTGATCGCTCAGGTTGCAAAATATGCGCAGGGCCTGGATGTCGCGGGAAAGACGAGCTTGCACGCGGCGGGCTTTACTCCGCCGCAAACTCCCTGCGAGGCGCTGACCATTCTGGATCTCGAAAAGGGCCGGTTTGGAGCCGAGGCGGGAAAGTTGGTTTTCAACTTGGCCCACATGGGCAAAGCCGGCTCGCGTCAATGGAAGGAAGTGGCGGAATTGGAGTGGGAGCAATTCTGCAAAGGCGAAATGGATTATCGCTCGTATTTTGTTTACGCATCGAGCCGTCGCCACATGGATCCCTCCAAGGGGGGCAAACCCGAGCTTTGGAATTTGTATGCCAGGCTGACGCCGTGGATGGCGAAGGTGGTGGGCGAAAAGCTCGAGTCCATGGGGGATGAAGGCAAGCGGGCGTTGCAGGAAGTGCTGACCAAGCTTGCCGGCGAGCTCGGGACCGAATTGGGCGTCGATGTGGTGGGACTGGCGGTCCATCGCGAAAAGGACGGCGATCTCCATGTCCACTTCATTTTTTCCCTGACGAGGGAGAAGCCGGTCGAAAAAGACATCGCCAAGCGCGAGTTTGAGGCCCTGATCTCCGCCACGGCGCGCCGCCGAAAGGAAGCCGGTGAAAAAATGGGATTCAAGAAGCTCCGGAAACTGGTGCGCGAGGATCTGACCACCCAAGGCGCGCACCAAGTGAAATTTTTTGAGCGACAGCGCAGGGATTTCCTTCGCCCTATCCGGGTTCTGGGCCCGTCCTTTCTGGGGAAATTGGCTTTGTGGGAAGCGTCGGGCCGGAACCCGGAAATCGCCGCCCTGGGTGACCGTCCCGAATGGGAGGCCAACACCTTCCGCGGCCGGGTGGTCGCTGCCGTGAAGAATGGCGAGGATCTGGGAGTCACCTGTATTGATTACTGGCTCACCTGTCGTTACCAGCAGGAGATCGAGGCGTTGTTGACCTCGGAGGAGAAGGCGCGATGCGCCGAACTTGGACGGCAGGCGGCGGAACGATACCGAAAGACCGGCTCCCAAACTCCCAGCGTCGAAAACTATATCGCCATGGAGGTGGCAAAGCTGGAGCAAAACTTGCCGGACCAGGTCAGAAAGGATCTTGAGAAGAAGGCCAAAGAATTGGACGAACGGGAAGATGCCGTCTCTGTACGCGAACGAGCCGTAGATTCCAATCTGCCGGTATGGCTGATCGAATTGCTGGATCGATTGCCCAAACGGATGCGGAAGAAAACCGAAAAGGCCACCGTGGAAAATGTCTTTCTCATCGTGGAATCGCTCAGCAAGGCGCGGAAGGAATTGGCCAACGCCCTCTTGAAGATCACCACCATGAAACTGGAGGAACTCCGTTCCATCATTCGCAAGGTGGCGCTGCTGCTTCGTGTTGAAATTCCCAAAGAGAAAAAGATCGACGATCCGGAAATGTAAAAGTCGCGGCTCGCCTCTGGACTCCATTTCGAGTATGATTTCGTTGATGTTCCCCGAACTGCGCTCATACGAACACGGTGTCGACTGCCACCCGACCGAGTCATGCCTCCGTTTGCGGTTCGAGTTTTGACACGACCGATGGAACAACCTTCTAATGACGACTCAGGCTCGGTTCTCACCGAGGAAATCATCATCGCTGCCCTGACCCATAATGGATACAATCGGGAAACCGCTGCTGCACGCGCCTCATTAGTTCTTGATTTCATGGAAAGCGTTAAGCTCGAAAAACGCCTTACCCATCACCCTTGGCCCACCCCCAGACAGATCGAGTTCTTTACCGGCGACAAAAGCTCCTCGGTCGATAACGCCAACCTTGTTTGCTTCAATATCGAGCCGCCCTCCAAAACGGAATGGCATGGAGGCACATGGCTGGATACCGCGCCGCTCACTTACCTCGCCAGAGTTTGCGACATCGGCCAACAGAAGCTAGGATGCGACTGGATTGAAAATTTCAAGAAGCGCTTGCGCAACCGAACGGATCTACTGAATGTCCTGAATGAAATTTGGTGGTTGGGGTGTTGGAAGGGAGACTTCAAAGTAGAAGTCTCGCCAAAAGCTCAAAACAGTGGGGACAACGACTGGCGCATCATTTTTGAAGACAGCCTCCGCTTAAATCTCCAAGTCAAACGCCGGAAGAATGATGTTAGAAGAGGCGTCGATCCGCTGTTCCCGGTTCAAGGCCTGTTCGACAAAGTCTCCCATCGGTTCTCCATGAGCGGAGAGAACGAGATCAACGTTGGCGTAATCACAATTTACGGAGGCATCACGGACACAATCCTTCGCCGCATTGACGATTACTTTGCCCCTCGCAATTCCGAACCATCGGAAGCGACTGGACAAGTAATCGCAGAGGACTCTGATCAGCAACCGAAGGAGGAACAATCCACCAACGTCGATGCCATCATCCTCTGGTGCCCTTGGAATCCTCCTCACGCCCAAGGCCGCCCGCGGCACTTCATCCGCTGCAGAAAATTAAAGGAACGTCTTGAGCGTGTGTTTACTCTCGACCCATTGGACGCCCTTTACCGCACACATACCCAATTTCCAATAAGCTTCGCGAAAGCCACCGCTGGCATTTAGGCCAGATACGTTGCCGAGCCTTCTCGGCTGCCACGATCATTTCCATGACACCTCCTTCTCGAGGCGTCGGAATCACGAAGCTACGGCCACCAAGAATTCAAGTGGCCACTTTCAAAAATCCAACAATATCACTACGATTCAATGGTGAACTGCACCGAAAAACTCGAATTTACCTACTGTGGTGATTTGGTAGGCATCTCAAGCATTTATTCGAACGCTCCTGACGCTGCCTACGATTTATTAAGCCAGTTTTACAACACGGCCTATAGAGCATTGGAAAATTATCAGAAGCGGGACCTCGACTGCAAAGTCTATATGTTCAGCGATAGCTTGATCGTCACCGGCGGCAACGCCGATGCATTTGTGCGTAGCATGTGCGATCTGTATATGTCCAATTTGAATCACTCCACGCTACTTCGAGGGGGAATCGTCTCCGGAAGGCTTGATTTCGATCTCCGCGTATCCAGGGAGAATTTTGAAAAGAAACTGCCCAGAAGCGACAAACTCGCGAAAGCCAGCGCCTTGGAAAAAAGCGTAAAAGGAGCCCGCTTCGTAATCGAGCCAGAATTGGCTGCCCAACTGCTAGCCCGAACACCGCGATGGAGGACATTGCAAGGCTATCTCGGCGACTTGATGGAAAATTTCAATTTCGAACTCGAACGATCCATCGCGCCGCTTCCAACAGGCGGCGGTTTCGAAGTCCTATATCCTGTCTTCCTCAACGTTCCGTTCGATAATGGAGTCGGTCCATCAAGAGTATCCGACGAGCTTATTGCTCGAAATCTCGCCAGGATGGAATATCTGGCAGCCGCCTCTTCATCGGAGGTAATCGCCCACTATCAAGCGACGAAGCAGGTGCTTGAGCATAGCCAACTTCGCCGAAAGCACATGCCGGTGAGAAATCGGGACGACACCTAAAGCAGCCTTTTGACCGCTGCAGTTCGCTTGCTTGGGTCAGGCGCGAGGTGGCCCAACAGCCTCGCGTTAAGTCTCCCAAGGAGAAAAAAGATCGAGAACCCGGAAATGGAATAGTCACCTGCCAAAAGCGGGCGTTGAAATTCTGCCGTAATTCCGTATGATCACGCTGTTTTCCATGGTGCCGGGGTCAAATCGACTCGCACCAAGGACTCTCACTAAGGGAGATCCTAACAAGAAGAGCCCATTCGTAAAAACGACAAAAACAGAGTCCTCCGGCCTCGTTTTTGATCGTTTATCACAGAATGGGCTACGTCTTGCCCGCCGGGGGCACCTCGAAGCGGTGGGCGGGAGGCTGCTGCCTCCCCCGGCCGTCGCCGGTTCCCCCTGTTGCACAAGATACGCTACTCCAATTACTTGTGCATATTTTGCCCTGCAACGGTGCGGCAAAACACAATACATCATGAAATACTAATTGATGTATTGATGATTGCATGACTAATGCCTTCATGATATATATTCAGAATGAACGACAATGAATTGCGTCTTCTTCAGGAAGTTCTCTCCGAGAGCGGAAGAAAGCCGTCCGGCCTGTTCGATCATCTCGGCCTCATTCAGTTTGTTTGGGAAGCTGGCTTTGGCGCGCCCACTATCGTTAAGGCCCTCAAGCGAGCCGGCGTTACCGATGGAATTTCTTTACCAAATGTCCAAGGCTTCATTAAGCGTGCCCAGCGTGACGGACGCTTGGGTGCCAAAGGGAGTAATCCAGAAAACCGCCAGCGTGTTCTGGCTCAATTGAAAAAACTGGATTTCAAGAAGGACCATGGCCCGTCAGCGGCGGCGCCTCCATCGATGGCACGCTTCCCTGAATCTACCCAGCCAGCCACTCTTTCCTCGGACGCTCCGCCAAAAACGGGAGAGCGTCCGCCACCGAGCAAGTTCGCGGCCTCGCTGAGAGCGACAGTCGAGGCGTCCAGAAAGAAAAAATAACCAGTCTGGTGGATTGATCGGCCGGACGGCGGTGCCAAACGCCGCGACAGCGTAGCGATCGTATTTTTCCCTGTGTTTCTAGGGACGACGACTGGTTTTATCGCCGACAAAAAAAAGTCCGAACTCACCTTTGACCTCGGGCCGCGTTGGAAGGAAAACCCACTCGAAAACCTAAATACCCTGCTATGAAACCAAAATCTTCCACCAGCCCATCCACGGACACGCTCACCACCGCTTCGGCTACGACCGAGGAAACAATGCGACAATACATCACGTTGCTGTTGGCCGGCAATGACAAAGGCGGAATCGGCAAATCGACCACGACAGCCAACGTGGCCGACGGCTTGAATACGCTCGGCTACAAAGTCCGGCTCGTCGACGGCGACGGGACCAACGAAACCCTGCAAGACCTCGTGCCTGGCATCGAGCAGCTCCGCTACAAAAGCGAAATCGCTATGAACGACTTCATCGGAGGCCTGCGCCAACGCGATGAGGACATCGTCATGGTAGATCTCCCTGGCGACTCGGGGGAAGTCCTCGCGGACTACTTTACTCCGGCCCGTATCGAACTGCTCAAACAAAACGGCATTCGTCTCGTGATCGGCCTCACCCTCACCCAGCACATGGATTCCACCCGGGGAGCCGTGGTCTGGGCGGAAACTTTCCACGGCCAGGTGGACTTCATCGGTCTGGCCAACGGCAGCGAGACGCCAATCGCGGAGCAGTTTTCGCTCGAAAATGTCAATGGCGGCGATGACATCGCCCAGATCATCGAAAACCGCCTTATCGTGGTGCCGAGATTCGGCGACCTCATGCTTCACCACCAGAGCCGTCGCCGCGCCGTGCCCTCGGCCTATCTCGGCGGGGGCGAGGCGGCCCGCGAGCTCAACTTCAACTTCATTGACGAGTCACCCTGGCGCACCCACCACCAAGCCGTCGTCGCCTCCGTCGCGGCCCATGCGGTTTGGCTCACTGGAAAGCCCATCCCCAAACCGGAGTTTGCCCAAGCAGAGCCCCCGCACAGCGCCAAACGCACCGCAGCAGCCAGCAGCCTCCGTAAGGCGGTCAAAAAATAGCCATGCCATGAAAAGCGACCACCCATCCTACCGTGACCGCCTTATCGCGCGTGTGCGTCCGGAATTCCGATCCGAAGCAGACCGCTTCCTTCGGGGCTATTCCAACAATCCCAACGAGCCCATTTTCTGGTTTTTCGTGATGCTGGCCGATGAGTCGGCCAGCACCCGCGCTGAAATTGAAGAGCAAAAGCGGCGTATCTCCGTCCTCACAGGGCCGGATTACTGGCACCGCATTCTCTTCTCCTGGGTACTCGTGCCGATCCTGCTGGCGGCCTTCGTCCTGGGGGGCATCGCCTATCTCAATCACCAGAACATGACTGCGATCCGCAAACTCACGGAACATCCTGCGGAAATCGCCGCTTACTCCGGGAATACGCTCAAGGCGCTTCAACTTGCCAATGATAACGCCGCCAATATCAACGCCGCCGCCGATCTGCTTAACGTACCCGAGCTCGGCGCGGAATGGAAAGACGGCAAGCTGGTTGTGGTGGTTCCCCAGAATTCCGTGTTGGTCACAGATTTCAACGAACGTTTCAAACGGATTACCTTTATCGGGGACCTTCGCAAGATCTTCGGAAACTCTCAGAGAATTCACGATAACCGTGAAAAGGAGAAACCAGCTTCTCCTTAGCCGGCGGCATAAACATCCTTTGTGAGAGCTCCGCTCTCTGGTCGCCCCCGGATTCCAGAATTTCCGTCCGCTCGGCTCCCGAGATGCTGAATATCGCCGTCCGGAGACATTGCACGGGTTCGAGCGCGCTTCTCCTCGACTTTTCATCAAGGTGATGCAGTCTGATGAGCGCGATGCCCTCCAAAAAGTCCTCTGATCAGGCCTCAGAAATCCAGCCGTCCGGCACGCGGATTACGGTGACGTTACCCCCAAGTGATTATTCGGAGGTTCGTCGCATGGCGAAGGAGAAAAAAGTCTCCGCCTCGTGGATCGTTCGGGATGCCGTCGAAAAGTATATTCAGGGGGCTGCGAAATAATGCGCAGCGTTTTCCAGTTTCGGGACACGCTCATTCAGGAATACGCGAGCTTTTCCCGCAGTTTCACCCGGATCCTGGCCGATGACATTGCCAGCCATGTGGAAGCGGAGTATGAGCGGGCGCGTTACTGGCCGGAGCCGCTGATTCAGATCAATCCGAATTATCTCCGAGCCAAGACGGTTGATGAGCTTGTTGAGGAAGGCAGTCTGCACCCCATGTGCGGGAAAATATTCCGCTACGAAGATCGAAATGGGGATTCCCAGCCGATCCGTCTGTTCAAACATCAGCAAGAAGCACTATCGAAAGCGGCATCTGGGGAGAGTTATGTCGTGACGACGGGAACTGGATCAGGCAAGTCGCTCGCCTTTTTCATTCCGATCATCAATCGCATCCTGACCGAAAAGGCAGCGAATCCAGAAAAGCGAACCCGCGCCATCATCATTTACCCGATGAACGCGTTGGCCAACAGCCAGCTCGAGGAGGTTCATAAATTCTTGTCGAATGTGAGTGGCGTCGACTCACCGCTGACGGTCGAGCGCTATACAGGCCAGGAAGAGGCTTCAGTCCGAAACCGGATCGCGCAAAATCCCCCGGACATCCTCCTGACCAACTTCATGATGTTGGAGTTGATCCTCACCCGTTACGAGCCCATCGACCGACAGGTCGTCGAGCATTGTGCAGGGTTGAAATATCTCGTTCTTGATGAACTCCACACCTACCGGGGTCGTCAGGGCGCGGACGTTGCTTTACTGGTTCGGCGCCTCCGAGAACGCTTCCGAACAAAAAACCTCATTTGCATCGGAACTTCAGCCACCATGGCGAGCACCGGCACGGAAGAAGATCGGCGCACTACTGTTGCTACCGTTGCCTCAAAACTCTTCGGACAGGCGATTCCTCCATCGAATGTCATCGGGGAAACGCTGGAGCGAATTACCAATCGCCACGAAAGCTTGGAATCCATCCGCCCCCTTTTGCCACAGGCAGTCGGTAGGACGGAATTTTCATGGCCATCGACTGATGCGTTCTCGAAGGATCCCCTCGCGATTTGGGTCGAATTGAACCTCGGGTTGACCCTCCGGCCGGAAGGCGGGCCGCAACGGGCCCGCCCCATGTCCATTACCGAGGCCGCGGGGCTTCTTGCCCGCGATTCAGATGTTTCGCAGGAAGAGGCTCGCGCGACGTTGGAGGCATTCCTCATTGCGGCTCAGAGTTTCCAAAACTCCGACGGCCGCTCCCCATTTGCTTTTAAACTCCATCAATTCATCAGCGGGCCCGGAAAGGTACTCTGCACGCTCGAAGACGACAGCAAGCGGTTCATCACGTTGGATTCGCAACGTTTCGCGCCCAACCGCCAGGAGCAAAGTGTTTTCCTCTTCAGTACCCATTTTTGCCGGGAATGCGGGCAAGAGTATCACCCAGTCTGGGAAAATCCCGAGAGCCAACCGAACTTTACACCGCGCGAAATTGACGATGTCGGGGCCGAGGATCGGGAGGAAAAATCAGGGTTTCTGGCTCCCGTGCGCCCGGGTCAGGACTTTCGCGGAAACCTCTCGGAGTTCCCCGAAACGTGGATCGACACCTCAAAAGAAGAACCGCAACTAAAGCCCGCCTATCGGTCGGCCAAACCCATCCCCGTGATGGTCGACCCAAATGGACGGGCCGGCGGCGGGCGGCGGTATTGGTATATTCCGGGGAAATTCCGGTTTTGTCTCAACTGTAGTCAACTGCACGACGCCTACGGGCGGGACATCAACCGACTCTCCGGCTTGTCGGGCGAAGGTCGTTCCTCGGCGACCACCATGCTGACGCTCTCGATGTTGCGTCAGCTTTTTGACGAGACCGCGGGCAGCGTCACGTCGAACGACCCACGCAAGCTCCTCGGGTTCACCGACAATCGGCAGGACGCGGCGTTGCAAGCAGGGCACTTCAACGATTTCGTTTTTCTTTTGATCCTGCGCTCAGGACTGATTGGCGCTCTTCGACAGAATTCCAATGTCCTTCAGGAAGATCGTCTCAGCGAGGCGGTTTTCGATTCGTTGGGCTTCGGTCAATCCGATCCGGGAGTTCTTGCGGAATATCTTCGTGATCCCGGCCTTCTAGGTCTGGGTCTGCGGGAAGCGCAAAAAGCCGTTCGATTTGTGCTCGGCTACCGACTCATCCGTGATTTGCGAAAAGGTTGGCGATACAACAATCCCAACTTGGACCAGTTGGGCCTGTTGCGCATCAGCTACACCGGACTCGACGAGTTTGCGGCCAGCGACTCTGTGTTCAAAACCAGCGACCTCCTTTCCAGACTTTCAGGGCCGGAACGCGCCGCCTTCGCACGGCTCATCTTCGACGAGTTGGTCAAAAACCTGTGCATCGAATCCCGCTTCCTCGACGGCATGGAGCACGAGCGCATGCGTGGCGCCATCTACAACTACCTGACTGACCGGTGGTCCTTCGGAGAAGATGAAAAGCTACTCACGACCAAGTATCTAATTCTCGACAAACGACCCGACAGCAAGGGGCGTCAGAGGTTGGATTTGGTTGGTGGCGGTCCGGGCTCTCGCCTCGTGCGGAATTTGAAATACGCTACGTTTTGGAAAGACTCCGCACTCTCCGACCGAATCGGCGATCTATCGCGCCAGGAACTGGTGGACTTGATCCGCACTTTCCTCAAGCTCGCGGAGATGCACGGCTACGTTCAAAGCCAGGGCCTCGACAATAACAAGCTAACCGGATGGACGCTGAAATCCGCCTCGCTGAAGTGGACCTTGACCGAAAATCTGGAAGAGCCGAGTGGCTCGTCCCGGAATGCATTCTTTCACCAACTTTACCTGACGATTGCGTCAGTCCTCACATCGCAGTCCCATCCGCTCTTCGACTTCGAGGCCCACGAACACACGGCTCAAGTTGATGCCGAAAAGAGGAAAGTTCTGGAGCAACGATTCCGCCGAAACACTCGGGATTTTGAGGAATGGGAGGGAAACCCGGACAACAAGGGGCCAATGCCCAAACTGCCGGTTCTCTACTGCTCACCAACCATGGAACTTGGCGTGGATATTTCCGCGCTGAATACGGTGTTTCTGCGGAACATGCCGCCCACACCGGCGAACTATGCTCAGCGCAGTGGCCGCGCCGGACGATCGGGGCAGGCTGCCTTGGTGGTCACCTATTGCGCCGCGATGAGTCCGCACGACCAATGGTTTTTCCACCACGCCAACGACATGGTGCATGGTGTGGTGAAGGCTCCCACACTCGAACTCGCCAACCGCGATTTGATCGAGAGCCACCTTCACGCAGTCTGGCTGGCGAACGTGGAATATGAGCTGGATTCCAGCATCGCTCCGCTTCTGGATCTGGAGAAGCCGGAGAAGTCAGTCATTTCAGCGCTTCGGGAACGGTTTGAGGAACCTGCAGTTCGCGCTCGCGCAGTCGATCAGGTTCGGCAGGTTCTCGCCCAAGTTCAGGACGAATTCACCCCGGAAAACGCACCTTGGTTCACTCCAGATTTTGCCGAGTTGGTCATTGCGGGCAGCGCGGCGGCATTCGATGCGGCGTTTGACCGCTGGCGCGAACTCTACAACGGCGTTCAGCGGCAGATGGAGGCTTCCAACAAAATCATCCAAAGCCCCGCCACCAGCCAGAAGGACCGTGAGAACGCGAATCGGCGTTACCAGGACGCGAAAAACCAGTTCTCGCTCCTCCTAAAATCCGGCAGCCAGAACAACGATTTCTACACATTCCGCTATCTGGCGAGTCAGGGCTTCCTGCCCGGGTATAACTTCCCCCGACTGCCTTTGATGGCGTGGATTCCTTCGCAAGGGAAAAAGCGCAACGGTCAGGATGACAAAGGCAGCATGGTCAGCCGCCCGCGGTTTCTGGCGTTGTCCGAATTTGGCCCGCGAAGCCTCATTTACCACGAAGGCCGAATGTTCCGCGTGGATCGTGCGAAGCTCAACATCCACAGCTCCGATTCGATCTCAGCGGACTCAAAGCTCGCGACCATCACTGCCCGCGTGTGTATCCATTGCGGTTACGGTCATCTGGGAGACGACACCAACCCTGAGCCACTCTCGGACGTTTGCGAGCATTGCCGACAACCGTTGGCGGACGAAGGCCGCATCAACAGCCTCTATCGCATCGAGACGGTGGAGACAACGGTTCAGGAGCGCATCTCAGTGAACGAAGAGGAGCGCCAGCGCCAGGGCTTCGAACTCCAAACCACCTACCGGTTCATGCCGGGTCCAGGTGGCGCGCCGGAAGTGTTTTATTCTTCTGTTAAATACCGCGACGAGATCGTGGCAACGCTCACGTATTCTCCCGCCGCGCGCATTTGGCGAATCAATAAAGGATGGCGGCGCCGCAAGGACAAAAAGCAGCTCGGCTTCGTGATCAATCCGATTAGCGGGCGATGGAGTAAGCAGGACAGTCCGAATGAAGAGTCTTCCGAAGATCAGCCGGAGAAGATCGCCCAAAAGGAGCCGACTCAGCTCATCGTTCCCTTCGTCGAGGATCATCGCAATATTCTCATTCTCACCCCGTCGAAGCCGTTGTTGGAAGGGGCGATGGCGACCCTTCAGGCCGCGCTCAAGCGAGGGATGACGCAGACTTTTCAGATCGAGGAATCCGAACTCGTCGTCGAGGCGTTGCCAGATCGGCAGAACCGCAAGTCTCTCCTGTTTTATGAGGCTGCCGAAGGCGGGGCGGGCGTTTTGAGCCGTATCGCCCGGGATGCCGATCAGATGGCCACCGTGGCGCGGACGGCGCTTCAAATCATGCATTTCAACCTGCCGCCAACAGCGTTCGAGCCCGCGGATCTCTCGTCGTTCGAGGAGCGCACGGAAGAAGGCGAGCGCATTTGCGAGGCGGGCTGCTACCAATGCCTGCTTTCCTATTACAATCAGCCGGACCACGATTTGATCAATCGTCGCGATCTGACCGCACAAACATTTCTGGCTCAACTGGCCAACGGGGCGGTCCTCCGAAATGTCATTTCCGCAGAGGAGGCGGACACATCATCACTCCTCGGTGCCTGGTTGAGTGAAATCTCCCGTTTGGGATTGCGCCCCCCGAACTCGACCAACACGGAAATCCAGCAAGGGCGATGGACCGTGGATGCTTTGTATAAATCCAATCGGGCACTGGTCATTTTCTCCACTCCCGACCCCGAGTTGCTCACGTATGCCGAGGATCGCGGATACACGATCATCCAGTTTCCGGATGACTCGCTCCAATGGCCCGAAGTCTTCGCGGCAAATCCCGAAATCTTTGGCCCAATGCCCACCGTCACCACATGAGCGCGGTCACTCTTCCATCATTTTCCCCAGGATCATTGGTGCGCGCTCGCGGTCGCGAGTGGGTTGTTCAGCCCGGCGGTAGTAGCACGGCCGTTCACCTTCGTCCTCTGGGCGGCTCGGATTCCGACATCACCACCCTGATTCCGGAACTGGAGCCGGAGCCTCCCAACTCGGCGGTTTTCCCGGATCCCGATCCCGCCATGCGCGGCAATCACACGGCAGCACTGTTGCTACGCGACGCGCTTCAGCTCAAGCTCCGCTCGGGTGCCGGCCCATTCCGCTCGTTTGGAAATATCGCTGTCGAGCCGAGAGCGTATCAATTAGTCCCGCTGCTGATGGCGCTGCGCTTGCCGACCGTGCGCTTGCTCATCGCGGACGACGTCGGCATCGGCAAAACAATCGAGGCCGGGCTGGTCGTCCGGGAACTCTACGACCGCGGAGAAATCACGCGCTTCGCCGTCCTGTGCCCTCCGCACTTGGTGGACCAATGGCAGGCCGAGCTTCAACGGCACTTCCATCTTCAGGCCGTGGCGCTCACCGCCTCCAGCGTAACGCGTCTGGAAAAATCTCTTCCTCCAGGCGTGTCTCTCTTCGAGCACCATCCGTTCGTCATCGTCAGCCTCGACTACATCAAGAGCGAGCGGCATCGAGCGCACTTCCTCTCGATTGCGCCGGAATGCATTATCGTGGATGAAGCCCACACTTGCTCGACCGGCGGTCAGGGCAAGCAGCTCCGATTCGAGTTGCTCCAGCATCTCGCTGAGGACGAAGCCCGCCATCTTCTGCTCCTCACCGCCACCCCGCATTCCGGCGACGATTCGGCGTTTCACAATCTTCTCTCGTTGCTGAGAAAAGACTTCGGCGCCCTCGCGGAAGGCAGCGAAGCCGAGCGCCGAAAACTGCGTGAAGATCTGGCCCGCTATTTTGTGCAGCGCCGCCGCAAGGACATCGAGGAATGGCAGGACGCCAGCGTGTTCCCCAAGCGGATGACGACCGAGATCACCTACAATCTCACCGGCGAATGGGGCGATTTTTTCGACGCGGTTCAAACCTACTGCGTCCAGCTCGCAGAGCGCACCGAGGCCAAGGGTGGAACTGCTCAGCACATGATCTGGTATGCCACGCTCGCGCTTCTGCGCTGCGTGTCGTCTTCACCCGCCGCGGCGGAGCGTGCGCTCACCACGCGGCTCACCGGCACCGACGAAGAAATGATGGCGCTCGCCGACGACATGCGGCTCCGGGACGGTGATGGCTCGGATTTGAGTTCCGATGACGTCGAGCCAGCGGCCGGCATCGATGAAGCCGCCTCGCTCACCGCATTGATCACCAAAGCCCGCGCACTCAGCGGCCAATCCGGCGATCCAAAACTCAAGGCACTCGTCACGCACCTTCGCAAACTGCTGGAAGAAGGTTTCCGCCCGGTGGTTTTCTGCCGCTATATCGCGACAGCAAACTACGTCGCCGCCGAGCTCAAACAGCATTTCAAGAAAGCCAAGGTGGACGCGGTCACGGGGGAATACACACCAGAAGAACGCGAACTCCGCGTGAATGCCCTCGCGGAAAGCGACCAGCCGATTCTCGTCGCTTCCGATTGCCTTTCCGAAGGTATCAATCTCCAGCACGGCTTCACCGCCGTGGTTCACTACGACCTCGCGTGGAACCCGACCCGCCACGAACAGCGCGAAGGTCGGGTGGACCGGTTTGGCCAGAAAGAGCCTGAGGTTCGATGCACCATGCTCTACGGGCAGGACAATCCGGTGGACGGCTTTATCCTCAATGTGATCCTGCGCAAGGCGGACGCCATCCGCCGCGAACTCGGTGTGCTCGTGCCGCTGCCGCAGGACGAGCAACGGATCAATCAGGCCGTCATCAAATCCGCCCTGCTCAAACGCCAGCGGCAATCGGCCTCAGGTCGCCAGTTGGAGTTCCAATTGGACGACGAGACCGCCGCCAGCCTCAAGCCGTTGGATACGGCGTGGGAAGACGCGATGGAAAAGGCCCGTGCCAACCGCACCGTCTTTGCACAGCGCCGTCTCCGGCCCGAGGAAGTGCTTCCCGAATGGCAGCGCCAACTCCAGCTCATCGGCGACGAGTCGTCCATCGCTCGGTTTGTCCGCAATGCCTGCTCTCGCCTCAATGCACCCTTGGAGCCGTCACGAAACGCCTGGCGCTTCAACCCCCGGCACTTGCCATCGCAACTCAAGGAACGTCTGGATCAGGAATCCCTCGACCGGGAGTTGACGATCGACTTCCACTACCCGCCGAACCCGAACGCCCAGTTCATTCACCGCACCCATCCGTTGGTAGCGATACTTGCGGATACCCTGCTCGAGGGCGCGTTGCAGGATGCCTCTCCGCTCGCCGCGCGCTGCGCCGCCACCGTCAGCGCGGATGTCTCCACGGTCACCACACTGTTCCTGCTCCGCCTGCGCCATCAGCTGTCCTACAAAAAGCGCGAATTATCCCGCACCCTGATGGCGGAGGAAACCCTGGCCCTCGCACTGGAGGGTCGCCAAAACCCACGCTGGCTGGATGACTCACAGGTGATCCAACTCCTCGACCTCACGCCCAGCGGAAATCTTGGCGATGCCGCTGCACGGAAGGAGATCGAGCACGCCATTACGTTTTTCCGCAGCAACACTCCGCAATTCGAAACCCTCGCGAGCCAACGCGCCGATGCGCTTCTGGCCGACCACCGCCGTGTCCGCGAAGCCGCCCGAGATCTCGGCAGTTACGAGGTGAATCCCTGCCTGCCGGTGGACCTCATCGGCGTTTACGTTCTCCTCCCCGACAGTCTGTAAATCTTCATGTCACGTCGTCACCCAGATTCTCTGATCTTCGATACCATCCGGCTGGAGGGCGGTCTTTTTGTGCCGGCGCTGCTGGAGAAGGCCGCGCGCGGCGACCATTCGGAGCAGGCCGCGGCCGATTATCAACTGCCAAAGGGTCTGAGTCTGGCTGACGAACAAGGCCGCGCCTTTCGGATCGCGGGGGCGTTGTGGAAAAACTTCGATCCGGTTCGCGCCCGGAAGGATGTCGATGCATTGAAGGCCACCGTCGGTTTCGCTTCAGAACTCCTGCGCGACGCTCTCGATTACTCGGATTTTACGCTCTGTCCCACGCCCGTTGAAATCCAGGGACGGCATTTCCCGATCACCGCTTTGTCCCGGGGCCGAGTTCCAGTCATCGTTGCCCCGCACGATCTGGATCTCGACACGCCCGATGAGCGGTTCGCCGTGATCGGCTCGGGAACTCGCCGAAAATCCGCCTATCAACTTGCCCAGCAATTCCTCAACGCCAGCGCGGATTGCACGTGGGCATTAGTGACCAATGGTCGGCAAATCCGTCTCGTGCGCGATTCCGATACGCTCACGCGCCCGGCCTATCTGGAGTTTGATCTCGAACTCATCCTCGCCAACGACCGCTACGCCGATTTTGCCGCACTCTGGCGGATCGTCCACTCCAGCCGGGCGGGAACATCCGAGACTGACGGTGAGGCCTGCGTATGGGAACGGTGGAAGCTCGAGGGCGAGGCTCAGGGCGAACGCGTGCGGGCTGGGCTGCGGATCGGCGTTCAGGACGCACTGCTGGCCCTGGGAACCGGATTTCTTGAGGCAAACGGCAACGACCAACTTCGCCGCCGCATCGAGTCGGGCGACCTGACCAAAGACTCCTATTTCCAGCAACTCCTTCGGCTCGTTTACCGCTTCCTGTTTCTTTTCACCGTTGAGGAACGGGGACTGCTCCATGCGCCTGATGACTCGGTCGAAGCTCGCGAGGCCCGTGGCATTTACGCGAAAGGCTATGCCCTGCGCCGTCTGCGGGATCGCTCGCTCCGGCGTGCGGGGTTCGACCGATTCACCGATCTCTGGGCGGGAATCAAGATCGTCTTCCGTGGACTTGCAAGCGGCGAACCCCGGCTTGCACTCCCCGCGCTGGGCGGTCTGTTCGCGGTCACCCAATGTCCCGACCTCGACGCGGCAGCGCTCGAAAATCGCGCGCTGCTCACCGCCATGCGGCATCTCCGCTGGTCGGTGGGAACTGGGGCACTGGCCGCGGTGGATTACCGGAACATGGGACCCGAGGAATTAGGCTCCGTTTACGAGAGCCTCCTTGAGCTGATACCGACCATCGAACGGCCAGCTTGGCAATTTGGCTTCCTCGGAATCACCGACGAAGGCAGCAGCGACGGAAATGCCCGTAAGACCACTGGCAGCTACTACACGCCCGATGCTCTCGTGCAGGAGCTTCTCGCCAGTGCGCTCGATCCTGTCATTGCGGCACGCATCGCCGCCCGCCCGGAAGACCCGACCACCGCTCTGCTGGAACTCACGGTCATCGACCCCGCCTGCGGCAGCGCTCACTTCCTGCTCGGTGCCGCTCGCCGCATCGCGGAAAAGCTGGCCGAACTTCGCGCCGTGGAAGGCGCCGTGCGCCCGGAGGATTATCGCCATGCCCTCCGCGAGGTGATCGCCCACTGCGTCTATGGCGTGGACCGCAACCCCATGGCCATCGAGCTGGCCCGCACCGCGCTCTGGTTGGAAGGCTATGACCCCGGCCAACCGCTCTCCTTTCTCGATCACCACCTGGTCTGCGGTGACGCCCTGCTTGGGCTCATCGATTTCAAACAGCTTGAGGCCGGCATTCCGAACGACGCCTTCAAGCCGCTTTCCGGCGATCACGCGGAGACCTGCCGGAAACTGGCGGCGGAAAATCGCGTGGCGCTCAAGGATCTGGCCTCCCGCCTCCGGGACAAAAGCGCCCGGCTTTTCGATACCGAGGAAGTTGAGGATGTCTTCGCGGCTCTCTCAGCCCTGGAGGCTATGCCGGATGCGACGACCGCCGAGGTGGACGCGAAAAAGGCCGCCTACGACGCGTTCCGTAGTCGTGTCGGGGAGACCACCCTGGCCCAGGCCGCCGACCTCACCGCGGCGGCGTTCCTCACTCCCAAGGAAGGGCCGGCGGACGTGGAAACCTGCCCGACGACGTTGACGCTGCTCCAGACGCTCTTCCCGCAGAAGGGTGAGGCCACCCCGGCGGACACGCTCGCGCGGGCGCACGCTCTTTGCCGCGAAGCTCGCGTTCTCCATTGGCCACTCACGTTTCCGCAGGTATTCGGGCGGGGTGGGTTCGATTGTGTGCTGGGCAATCCGCCGTGGGAACGCATCAAGCTCCAGGAGGAAGAGTTTTTCGCTTCGCGCGAACCGCTCGTTGCCAGCGCCAGGAACAAGGCCGAGCGCGGCCAGCGCATCCGCTGGCTCTCGGAGGGCAGTCTCGCCTATCACATTCACCAGATTGACGTTCCGCCCGAAGGCGACAAGGCGGAGCGTGCGCTCTATCGGGAGTTCATCACCGCCCGGCGGCTGGCCGAGGCGATGAGCGTCTTTGCTCACGTGGATGGCGACGAGGGAGGTCGTTTCCCGCTCACCGGAGTGGGCGACGTGAATACCTACGCGCTTTTCGCGGAGTTGTTCAAGCAGGTCACCCAACCCGCCGGACGCGCCGGGTTTATCGTGCCAATGGGCATCGCCACCGATGACACGACAAAGGCATTCTTCGCGTCGGTGATAAGTCAGCGCCGACTCGCTCAGCTCATTGGCCTTTTCGAGATTCGCGCATGGTTCCCGGCTACGGACGATCGGAAGGCGTTTTGCCTTATCACTTTGGGACACTCGGATAAGTCCCGCTTCATTTTCGACGTGAAGGCCATAGAGGACCTTCAGCAGGACGCTAAATGGATCGAACTCCCCCCGGAAGACCTTATTCTCATCAATCCCAACACACGCACCTGTCCCGTTTTCCGGGCTCGCGCCGATGCCGAGTTAACGCGTGCCATTTATCGGAGGGTTCCAGTAATCATTAAGGAAGCCCGCGACGGCAAACCGGAGAACAATCCGTGGAGCATTAAGTTTTCGACCATGTTTCACATGTCGAACGACAGCCATCTTTTCCTCAATTCGCCCGATTCCGACGCCGTGCCGCTCTACGAGGCTAAGATGATCCACCAATTCGATCACCGCTGGGCCACATATACCCGCACTCCCGAGGGCGAACTCAACACGATCGATGTCACAAGCGTTCAGAAAGCCAATCCTGCCTTTACGGTCGTCCCACGCTATTGGGTTCCCCGCAGCGCAGTGGCCGATTCCATGCTGAGCAAGCAAGACCCGCTCTATCCGCTTCACATTGCAGCGCGGGAGAAACGTCGCGATGCCCTCGCATGGTGGTGTCGCTGCTGGCTGTGGGGGCATGAACTCCTGGCTGGACGCGAAGAAGCTGCTTCTCGCCTCCGCAAGGAGATGGACGATGCCCGTATCGTCAGCCACGACACAATGGAAATCGTCATGGCCCACGAACCCGAGCTCCAGTGGGCCAAACACGCCGCCACCGCATTCCCGCTCACCGTCGAGGAACAGAGACTCCTCTGGATTCAGATTGAAGCCGACGGAGGGCTTATCTCCAGAGATCCGCGTGTCATTGGAGCTAAAAGTAGCGGGGAACTCGCGGAAGCTTGGGAGCACGTTACAGAAGAAGTCCTCGCGAGAAGGCGAAAGAAATGGCTTACAGGTTGGCGTCGCAATGCTCGCAACACGGACGAGCGCTCATTGATTTGTGCCGCAATGCCGGCGCATGGAATTGGTGACAGTATATTTCTTTTTGTGACGCTTCAGGCAGACCACCTGGCGTCCGCATTCCTCGCGAATTGCAATTCCTTAGTTTTCGATTTTGTAATGCGGCAGAAGCTAGCCGGGAGCAATCTCAGTTTCTACTACTTAAAACAGCTTCCCGCTCTCCCCCCTGAAGCCTACGCCCCAGCTGATCTAGCCTATATTGTGCCTCGTGTTCTGGAACTGACCTACACCGCTCACGATATGCGTCCGTGGGCGGAAGATGTGGTCGCCAGTTTCCAGCGACAGTTCCCGCAGCATCCGCCCATCGTCGCCGATCCAACGCATCCCTTTCTTTTCGACGCCGAACGTCGCGCCGTAGTCCGGTCGGAACTCGACGCCTATTTTGCCAGACTCTACGGCCTCACGCGGAACGACCTCCGCTACATGCTCGATCCCGCGGATACGCATGGCGACGACTACCCGACAGAGACGTTTCGCGTTCTGAAGAAGAACGAGATCGACCAATACGGCGAATACCGCACCCGCCGCCTGGTCCTCGAAGCCTGGGACCGACTTTTTCCCGAAGAAATTCCGGTTCGCCCGCCTCGGGTTCCGTTTCAAAAGAAGGACGCCAAGCTCTACGCATCCTTTTTGGTTTATGCCAGTATCACCCGTGCTCAAGGTCGGGTTCCCCTGCGCCGGATGGTCCGCTCATTCAGCTTGCTCAAGGATCCCAAGCGTCTGGTTTCCAGCCTCGATGCAACTCGAGCGAGCGAAGCCGAGACATGGATGGCGACTTTTAAAGAGCCGATTGGAGAAATTCGGCTTCAGGGGATTTTAGAGGAATTGCGCGGACGGGACCAGGTTCGGATTTTGAAAGACGATCTGGACGAGTTGCTTGTGGTTTTCCGGCAGGGCGCAACAATTCCCACCATCCCCGCAGAAATCCTGGAGGACGCAGAAATTTCGGACCGCGCCGCCCAAATCGAATTGTCGCAGGAGGCGCCGCAGCCTGAAGAGGAACAGGAGGAGGAAATTCTCGAATATTTTGCTAATGCCCCGATGACCTAAACCCCATTCACCCCATGAAACCCGTGCAACAAGAGCTTCGATTCGAGTGGATGACCAAGCCTTTCAAGGTGGATCCCGCCAAGCGGACACCAGGATTTTGGATTCAGGATCTGCTATTGCTTGAATCGATCACCGACCCGGGCGCCCATAAAATTCGGCATTTTCGATTGCATCGAGGACTCAACATTCTCTGGGCAAAACCCTTCGATCCAGATGCGGCGGACGCGGGAAACGACGAGTCGTTCTCAGGACATGCGGCAGGGAAGACGCTTTTTTGCCGGATGCTGCGCTACCTCCTCGGTGAACGGCATCTTGGAAACGAAATCGTTCAGGAAAAAATCGCGTCCAACTTTCCCAACGGTTGGGTTGTCGGGACGATCTTTATCGGCGAAACACCGTGGCTCGTGGGTCGTCCTTTCGAGGGAAAGCGCGGCCAATTCTCAGTCAAAGGGATGACGGTGGATGAGTTCCTCCAGAACTCAGAGCCGGAGAAAGAAGACTTCGATAAGTTTGAGGCCGCGCTCAATGAGGAGGTCATGCACCCGCTGAAAGTGCGGGCATTTCCAGACCGCCCGGGAGAGTTTATCTTCCAGCATTGGTTGCCGTGGCTGTCCCGCGACCAGGAGGCGCGTTTCGGAAGCGCGTCCCAATGGCGCGAGGCGTCCAGCGGGGCTGAACCGCTTCTCACGGATTCTGAAGAACGCTCATTTCTCGTTCGCGCGATTCTGAATCTTATCGATCCTGAAGAAAAAAAGGAACTGGCCCACAATGCCAATCTGGTGAGAGAGCGCGACAAGCTTCGCGGGCGTATTCCAATCCTGGAAGATCGCGCGGGGACCGATCTTGCAAAACTTCGCACGGGGCTGAAATCATCCGGCCTCTCAGACGAATTCGCGGAGTCGCTTTCGCTGGAGGACGACCTGCTCGTTCCGACGATCAAAGCGAAGCTGGATGAAAAGCTGCGTGGCGTGCGGGCGTTGATCGAAGACATCCCCAGCGCGCGGGATGTGGATAAGCTACAAGTCAGTCTGACCCGCGCGACCGTAACCAGAGCGGGATTGGAACGCGACCTGACGGAGCTGGAGAAAGGGCTGGAAAAGCTGAACGCGGATTGGGCGAATTTTTCCAAACAAAAGCAGACCGAGGAGATGGGTAGCCATTTCGAGAAGCTTCCGATTCCTCCGGGGTATTGCGGCGCTCCGATTCCATTGGCCGGAGCACAGCAGCCACCGTGTCGCCTCTGGCAGGAATGGTCGAATCTCCCCGTAGACGCAAAGACCGGAGGCCCTTCCCTCGAGGCTTACAATCAAGAGATGGGGCGACGAGTGGCGCAGCAGCGATCTCAAATCGAGGCAAAAAAGCAGGAAATCAGTATGGCGAGTTCGTCCGAAACGACGGCCCAGCAGGCGTTAGGCGACGCGAACGAGAAGCGCCACAATCTTTTTGCCTATCTCAAAACGCAGGAAACAACCTTTCAAGGGCTCATCGGGCTCGCAGAAAGCGCCCAGAGCGCCCACAAGGAGTTAAAAACGAGCCAAACCCAGCTCGAGAAAAAGGACGACGCAATCGACGAGTCCTACAAGAAGCAACAGGAGATTCGGGACAAGCAAAAGGGGGAGTTCTCCATATTTTCGGGCTACTTCGAGGGAATCTGCCAGCACGTCTTGGGACGCGTGATTCATGGCTCGGTGCTCACCCGCAAAAGGCTCCTCCAATTGGACCTCAGCGACCGGGGACCTCTCACCAGCGCAGCAATCGAGACCATCAAGGTTCTGGCCTTGGATCTAGCGGCCGTCTGGTATTCGGCTGAGGGAAAGGGATTTCATCCGGGATTTTTGATTCACGATGGCCCTCGGGAAGCAGACATGGACGCATGGATATACCGCCGCTTTTTCACTTTCGTCACCAAACTCGAAGCCGCCTACGCCACCAGCCACGAGCCCGCGTTCCAATACATTATCACCACCACAGAGCCACCTCCCGAAGACATGCAACAGGGTAGATGGCTGCTCGAACCAACCTTGAGTGCGCAGAAGGCGGACGAGAGACTGCTGAAAACGGACTTGAAATGAAACCAACGCACGTCCCGCCTCACTATCACAACAGGAGTTCAGTTGGTGTTTGATTGAGACTATAAAAATTCCGCACCACCTAAAATGGCACCAAAGAAGAAAACCAACCCAAAAGCGACGGAGCCGCCGCGCCTCAAGATTCTCGTTTCGTCTGCCGTGGTGGATTGGGACGAATTGCTGGAGAGCATCTATGCCCTTCTGGAAACCTACGGCTACGAGGTGATCATGTCCCACAAGGGCACTCTACCGGTGGAGCCCTCCGTGTCCGCCATGGACTCCTGCCTCAAGGCTGTTGAGGATTGTGATTTGTTTCTGGGCGTCATCCTTCCGCGATATGGTTCGGGAAAAGAGGACAAGGATGGTCTTTCAATCACGCACCGAGAGGCAATCCGAGCGATTGAACTCAACAAGCCGAGATGGTTTCTCGTGCATGAGCATGTTTCCGTCGCCCGTGAGCTGCTGAGGCCGTATCGGGACGAAAAAATCAAAGACCGTTTCACCCTCAAAAAGGGAATCGAGTTTGGGAGCACCCGCATTCTCTCGAATCTCCGCGTGTTGGACCTTTTCGAGCTGGCAATGCGACACGACATCCCCGAGGTCAAGGATCGCAAGGGCAACTGGGTGCAACCTTACACGTCGGAGGACGACGCCCGGCTTTTTGTGTCAGCCCAGTTCCGCCGCTACCGGGAGATGTCCGAGAAGTATCTACCGAAACTGAAGGACACGGCTGCGATTCGCGGACGGATCAAAGGAGGCAAATCATGACCAAGGCGATCGAAAAGCTCCTCGAACAACCAGAATCCGAAACACTGGAGTTCAAGACGGGGAAGGTAAAACCAGCACAACTTGGAAAAGTCGTTTGCGGTATGCTCAATCAACACGGTGGCGTGATTTTGTGGGGCGTGGATGACGAGGGAAGTCCGACCGGCATTACCGATGCCGAGGCTCGAGCCGTCGAGTTGAATAATTTCCTCATGCCCCGGATGAACCCGCGCCCGCTTTTCTCGGCCACGGCCCACCGGATTCGAGGGAAGGAAATTGTCGCCATCGACATCCCCGCCGGGACGGAAAAACCTTACGCATTCGAGCGGGAGTTTTGGGTCCGTCTCGGCTCGTCCACGATGCGCGCCGCCCCCGAACAAAGCTCCCGGATGGTGGAACGCAGCGCAGTCGCGCTCGATCGCTGGGAACGAGAACCGCATCCCGGGTTCGATCTCACGGACTGCGACAGTGCCGAATTGAAGGAGGCACGGGATGAAATCATCAAGGCCGGACGATTCGGCATTGATGTTCCTGCCGCCGATGTGGAACTCCTCGCCAAGTTGTATCTGCTAAAGAGCGGCCAGCTCACCAATGCCGCAGTCGTCCTGTTCGCGGCCAATCCTTTGGCATGGGCGCCGAATCTCTCGGTGAGAATCACCAGTCACATCCAAGGGGGGGAGGCGACTCACGACCGGATCCTCGAGGGTCCCGCCATCCGTATCCTGCGGGAGGCGGTGGTCGTGATCCAGCAACGGACCGGCCGCTCAATTGCCTTTCCCAAGGGACAGCTCGAACGCGAAGAACGCTCCGCCTATCCGCTTTACTCGCTTCGGGAAGGGTTGGTAAACGCCATGGTTCACCGGGACTACGAGACATCCGGTATCGGCGTGCTGGTCAGGATCTACGAAGATCGCCTGGAAATCGCCAACCCCGGCCAATTACCAGACGGCTGGACTGGTCAGGATCTGGGCCGGAAGGTCGAATCTCATCCCCGGAATCCCGACATCGCCCGGGTCTTTTATCTCCGAAAACTCATGGATCAACTTGGGCTGGGAACCCAGCGCATTGTGGACGAGTGCGTGTCCGGCGGAGCGAAATCTCCGAAATGGAAGCAAGAGAAGCACACTGTGACGCTCACCCTGTTCCCGGCACCCGAGTTGTCCGAACAGACGGCGCTGAATCCCAGACAGATGGAGTTCCTTAATTCCTTAAAGCTGGGAGCCCCTTTCAAGGCCGCTGACTACGAGAAGGCCACCTCGGTGAGCGCCCGCCAGGCTCGTCGTGATTTGGCCGAGTTGGAACGGATCGGCGCGCTCAAACGCACTGGCGCTGGACCGTCCACCGCCTACCAGCTCACCAGGAAACTCTGATCCGGCCAAAATCCGGCCATATCTGGACAAGCCCATGCCACCACTTAATTTTGAGATGCTCCGAGCCGAAAACGAAGGCGGCATCGCTCTTTTCATCAGGCATTTACATGACTTTCAGAGAAGAGGCGTAAATCCGGCCAGAATCCGGCCATATCCGGCCAAGGCATAAATCCACCCCAAATTACCCCTCCCGCAATTTATGGCCAAGACCGAAGCGACCGTCGAAGAACTCGTCAGCATGATCGAGCGGAGCAAGCTCCGCCTGCCGGAAATGCAGCGTCGATACGTCTGGCGCTCTACTCGGGTTCGTGACCTTCTCGACTCCCTTTATCGCGGTTATCCATCCGGGGCGATTCTCGTTTGGGAAACCGACGAAGGGGTGCCCTTGCAAGACATGGCGATCGCGCAGGAAGGCGGGAACATCGGTTCCTCCCAACTGCTGTTGGATGGTCAGCAGCGGCTCACCTCGCTATCTGCCGTGATCCGCGGCATCCCGGTGGACGTTCGCGGCAGAAAACGGCCAATCGAGCTGCTTTTCAATTTGGACCATCCAGAGAAGCTCGCCTTCGTCACCGAGGTCGATGAAGACGGCGACGAGGAGGAAACCGAGGAAGATGACGAAGACGGAATCGATGAGGAGAACCCGGATTCGTCGGAAGATGAGCTCCAGAAACGGTTCAACAAAATGACCTTCGTGGTGAGCACCCGGAAATTGGAGCAGCTTCCAACCTGGGTAAAGGTCACGGACGTTTTCAAATCCGACAGCGACACTCCATTTCTCAAGCGAGCGGGCATCACTGGATTCGACGATCCCCGTTACGAAAAATACTCTCAACGGTTGGCCCGCCTTCGTGGCATCAAGCGGTATTCCTACCGGATCGACGTGCTGGAGCGGACTCTCGATTACGATGAGGTCACCGAGATTTTCGTGCGGGTTAACTCACTCGGTGCAAAATTGCGTAGCTCGGATCTCGCTCTGGCCCAGATCACCGCCAAGTGGAGAAATTCCCTCGCCGAATTTCAATCCTATCAGAAACAATGCGCCGGGCAGGGATTCGACCTCGATCTGGGTATTCATCTCAAAAATCTCGTGGCATTCGCGACGGGACAATCCCGCTTTCTCACCGTGGGGAGATTGTCACTGGAGGCACTCCAAACCGCCTGGAAAGAATGCCGGGAGGGTATGGACTTCGCGCTAAATTTTCTGCGAAGCAACACCGGCATCGACAGCCCCGCGCTGCTCTCGTCCCCTTTTCTCCTCGTGACACTCGCTCTGTTCGGCCATCGAAGAAAATACGATGTCTCGCCTCAGGAGGAAGATCGCCTGAAATTCTGGTGTCTGCTCGCCAATGCCAAAGGCCGATATTCCCGGGGCTCGAGCGAGACGATTCTGGATCAGGATCTCGCCATTCTTCGAAACGGCGGCGCGGAAGATTTGATCGATCGACTTCGTCAGCAAGTGGGACGGCTGGATATTGCTCCGGAAGAGTTGGAGGGACGAAATCAACGGAGCGCGCTGTTCAAAACAATGTTCCTGGCATTTCGCGCTGCGGGTGCCAAAGACTGGAAGTCGCAGCTTTCCATCGCACTCTCTCATTCCGGAAGCCAGCACCGCCTCCAGTTTCATCATATTTTTCCGAAGGCTGTTCTGAAGGGCAGCTACACGGCAAGGGAAGCGGATGACATCGCAAACCTCGCCTTCATCGGTGGGAAAACCAACCGGGTGATCAGCGACAAGGCGCCGGCAATCTACTTTCCAAAAATCCTGGAAAAAACAGGACTGGAGGCGTTCTCGTCCCAATGCATCCCCACCGAGGAAACCCTGCTCACGTCGGACGCCTATAAAAAGTTTCTCAGCGAACGCCGCAAACGGATCGCTGACTGCTTGAATCACTTTCTTGGCGTCACACCGACATGAACGCCCTCGAGCGGACCTTGATCGAAAAAGCCGGCTACGACAACGGGTGGGAGATCGTAGTGGAAAGCGTGCCAGAGCAGGTCGTGTTGGCGTCCGCGTTGCATCGGGCCAATGCAACGATCCGAGAGGACTCTGGGCGCGGCAGATGGCTGACGTCGCTGCCGGCGGGCTCGTTGCTTATCGAGCTGTCGAAAGCCGAGGCTGACTACTACGCGGGGGAAGGCCAGTTTCGCGTTTCCAACGACCGAGAGTTGGGACATCTGCTGCGACACGCGGCAAGATTGGCCCGATCACTTCCCAACCAGCCGGAAGTCCGCTATCTCGCGGCAGTCGAAAAGAAACTGGCCGCGACAATAACCAATACGGAGGTCGAGAGCCTCGTCCGGCAACGAGTCGGTCAGGACATCTACCGGGATAGTCTGATGGACTACTGGGGGGGCGCCTGCGCCGTGACGGGCATCGCCATCCCGGCACTCCTTCGCGCCAGCCACGCCATTCCCTGGTCGGAATGCCAATCCGATGCCGACCGGCTGAACGTCTTCAACGGTTTTCTACTCGCCGCGCATCTTGACGCGCTATTCGACCGGCATCTGATCAGTTTTGACGACACCGGCGAGATCCTTTTCGCGCCATCCATCACGCTTGAGATCCAAAACAAACTCGGGCTTAAAGAATCGCTCAGGCTTCGTTGGATCAGCCCCGAACATATTCCTTTCTTAAAGGCACACCGCGCTGTTTTTATTCGGAATCAGCAGGTGTGATTCGGCAGGAAAAAGCGGCGTTCAGTCAGTTCCCGGCAGGTAGACCTACCCTGTAGCTGCCAGCCGCAGCGCTTTCTCGGGACTCTATCCAAAGTGATTCTCACGAGTCGTCCTTTCGGACTTCTCGGAGCTTCCAACAAAAAAGCTCTCTGAGCTCACTATCAGATTCTGATTCCCACCCGTATTTCCTATGTCCCAGGCAGCTCCGATCGATTTTCCCGTTTCAACTCCATCAATTTGGCGTCATCAAACTCATGTTTATGAAAAATTACACGCGCTTGCGCGGCTCTGCTTTGGCGTTCAGCGTTCGACTCTTCCGGTCAAATTGCGGACCAATAGCCTCCTGATCGGTCCTACGGGGGTCGGGAAGACCCACTTGGTGGGCAAAATTGCTGCCGAACATGATGCGGAATATCTCGCCGTCACATTGTCGAACTGGATCATTCTTGGCGGACGTGACAGAAGCTCACAAACAACCTGGGTGGCGATTTTGGAATTTCTTCGTCGCCACCACAATCGGCCCGTGATCCTCTTCATCGACGAGTTGGAAAAAGCCATCTCGCACCGCCATCAGGATACATGGTCCTGCCATTTGAGAGCCGAGGTATTCCAGCTGCTGGACCGCAAAATTCCGCGCGATCTAAAGGACGCCGATGGAAATGTGATCGGACCATCCGTTGTAGCGGCAGCTCAGGACAGGCTTGAAAATCACACCTTTATCGTGGCGTCGGCCACCTTCCAGGATATTTGGGAGCGTTCGTCCAAATCCCCAATTGGATTCCAAGGCGAAATCGCAGAATCACCTGCTTTGACACCAGATCTTCTTGCCCGGGAACTTCCCCGAGAAATCGTGAACCGATTTCGCCATGAGTATTTGATCCTGCCAGAACTCAAACATGCCGACTACGTGGCGATGCTGGAACTCACATCCAATCGAGTTCCACCCTATCTTCGCCAAAAGTTTCTGCAGCTTGGCTACGAGAAGATTCCAGCGGCGATCTCCATGAGGCAGGGATGTCGATTCATCGAGGATCTGATGACCGATGTCCTTTTGACCGAAAGGGCATCCATCCAGCTGTCTGATCTGGACCCGGGGATAAACTGAGATACCGGAAGTCCTTTGTCGAAAATTGGGCGATCTCGTTAGCGTTGTTGTGGCGGCTCGGCCAGAACTGCCTTGTCCGCCAGTCCCAATTTCACTCGTATGAGCTTCCCCAGGAGCTCTGCGTTGATGTCGCCGCCGATGGTTTTGTGACCGGTCTCGAAATCCGTCGGCAAAGCCATGCGATACTTACCTCCATCGGGACGGGCTTTCCATTCTACAGGCTCCGATGCCCGGCTTGCCGTGATCAGATCCCCCCACTCCTCGTTGTTGTTGTTCCTGAACCAATGCCATGCTTTGGCCTCGGGCTTCCCGTCCATGCCTTTCAGGAAGAGGTCGGTGGAGAATCTCAGGTCGCCGTCTCCGGTTTCGAGGCCTTTCGAGCCGATCAATACGGTTCGTTCAAGTGTAGGAATTTTTTCAGGTGGCGGCATGAAGGACTCTGAGGGTGAGATGAGGAGAAAACTGAGTGACTTGTCGGAAACAAGGGCGGTGTAGTCCTGTAGGATGAGTCCCGCACCGAGACTGTTGCCGACAACCAAGAATTGTTTCAGCCCCGAGGCTGCCTTGATCTGCTCTATCGCGGCCACCGCGATGCCGGGGAGCGACAGTTTGGCAGAAATGTCGCCGCTGCGATATGCCTGGATGGTCGATTCGACTTTATCGAACGGTGCTGAATCCGGATACGCCCAAACGAACAGGGAGCATTTCTCGGTGAGGTCGCCCAGCCACTTGCGGTTTTGCTGGATGTATTTGACCATTTCGCGGGAACCGCTGTGGGGAAGCACGATCACGCCCACGGACCCGGTGCCGATGCGGGTAACGGGAATCTGGGCTCCCGCCAGGGAAATACTGAGGGACGGTCCGCTCGGGCTCTCGCCGAGGGTGACGAGTTTTTCCAAGGCAGCGACTTCGTCCTTGTCCATACCCTTGATCGTCAAGAGAGCGTTGAGGTCCGTGATTGGCCGCATTTCGATGATCCGCTTGGCGGTGTATCTGCCGATATGCGGTAAGGCGTCCAATTCCTCCAGCGTGGCAGTGTTGAGGTCAACTTTTTCGTCTTCCGCTGCAGGCGTTGCGCCAACGACGAGAGCGCCTGAAAAAACAAGCAAGAGCATGATGATTTTGAGCATGCAAGGAGAGTTAGTGGCTGCCGAAACTCTCTACCAGTAGAATTTCTATTAGTAGAAAACAGAGGGCTGTTCTTGTTCTAGAAGGGAGGGGTGCCTGGTCGCATTTCACCTTTCGGAAAACGCCGCAACGCCTTCGGGGCGGCGTTGCGCCGTATGCGCGTGGCACGGGGGCTTTCTGCTACCGATGTAATTGCCCAACTGGGAGTGCTCGGATGGGAGGTGGCGGCATCGTCCTACTCTCAGCTTGAGAGCGGGCAGCGTATTCTCGCTGACATTGAGCTGTTGTTGATTTTGAAAGTGCTCGGTGCGGAGTTGAAGGACTTGGACGTTCCGAAGTCTCTGTGGCGCGCTGTCAAAAATCCGAAATAGGCCGTTTACTTTGAGGGCCAGCGAAGTTCCCTGTAACTTTGCTGGTGAATTCGAGGGTGTCCGCGAGAGTGTAAAGCTCGAGTGCTGCGGTGCCGCAGGTCAAGCCGCACAGGTTCTCCACGGTTTTTGAAGTCGATACGTGATCGGCGTTTAGCCTGTTCAGATGGGTTCTGGTCCGAAAATGTCTGTGTAGGAGGGGGGGGCGTCCTGAGTATTCCCGTCTCTTCCGGCCTCGGCCAATTTTCCTACTGAGGTGCCGAGCTCCTGAGCCTACGTGGCGGATCCGCCCTTTCGGGCGTCTCTTCTGCCATCAAAAGAATTTCCTCTCTTTGTCATCATTGAATTCCTGAAGTCGATACTGATTCGATTTCGACGATTCACCGGTGGTCCACACAACACGGAACGGCCTTCGCCAATCCACAACCCAACCACAAACGCATGCAAACTCTGCAAACCTCACCCACCCTGAAAGCCCCGAACCCTCGACGCAAATTCGATCCCTGGGCGCAACCCGCCAAAAGCACCTATCAAGATCTGATCTTCAAGGAGGAGTATCTTGACCGCCAACTCGAACTCCGTCCGGGAACCACCTGGATGCGAATCATCCCGAACAACACCGAAAAATACGAGTGGATGCTGCCAATCCACGCGATCCGAACAGAACACTTTCAGTTCATCCATCCCAAAACCACCGGAAGTGAGATCCGCTGCGTTTTCGACGACGCGTATGCGTGGTTCAAAACCAACGACCCCGAAGCGCTGTTCTCAAAAAACAACCGAAACGGCTTCCGGCTCTTGAGCGACCGGATGGTTGCTTTCTGGGTCGCCATCCAAGAAGGGAGCGACGTTGTCACGCGGCTGTTCCTTCACAATGGTTACAACGGCGATCGCGGCGGCCTTGCCGGCCTCGGCTATCGTGTGCTCCAGCTTACCCAGGACGAAGACGAAGACGGACATCCCATGCAAGAAATCGTGGACGCCGAAACCGGAGTCCAGATCGGCATCGAAAAGGCGAAGCCCATGGGAGCACAGTTCCCTCGCTACGATCTTCACGTGGGACGGATCGCCTGTCCGTTGAACACCATGCTCGCCAAAATGAGCGACGAAGAACAGCGGGCCGTCTGTCCCATCGAGGATACCGTCCGGGTGCTCACTCGTGCGGAACAATGGCCGCTGCTTGCGAAGATCGTGGGTGCGGACCTCGCAAATCGCATCCGCGGAAGCTTTGACCAATAGCTAGGTCGGGCAGGAAGTGACCCCGGTTGCTTCCTGCCTTTGGCTCAAACCATGGCCGCTTGAATCGATTCTATAGCTGATAACGGTGCGGAGGAGGCGAGTCATTGCCCTCGCCGTCCCCCGCGGCCCCCTCCCACGGCTAGGGGGGAACATTTAAGGTCGCCATCTCTCTGTTTCGAAGTGACCAAAATGGGTTTTTGTCTGATATTCTTCGTCATGAAGACCCTGATCATTTTCGGCAATGCTGTTGGAGGTGTCGGGACCACCACAACCGCGGTTCACATTTCCGCCGCCCTGCAAACTCTCGGATTTTCCGTGCGGCTGCTGGATGGCGACGTGGCGAATCGGACCGCCACAAGAATGTGTCCTTCGGCAGTCCCGGTCGACCTATCAAGCCTGGATGGAATGCGCCAGATTTTTAGCGATTTGGGCAGTTCGGAAGCGGACACCTGCGTATTGGATGCTCCGGTGAGCGCTCACGCGATCTTCAAACGCTTCTTCACATCAAACCATCTCAGCCCCGGAATCCATTTGCTCGTGGGCACCGTCATCGACCAGACAGAATACTCTGTGGCTGGCGCCGTGGCCTGGATGGAAGCGTTCCCGGAGGAGGCGGAGAATTTCCTGATAGTCAATTCCATCGGAACCCCGGAAGCGAGCGACGCTCGCCGGCGTCAACTTCAGTCACACTTTGCAGGTCGAGTAGTCAAGATCCCCAAGCTCGGCGAACCAAACGCCAGAAAGCTGAATCCTGAAAAAGCGATTCCATTTATCACACCGTTCGCCAAGTGGATGACGGGTCTTGATCAACCTAACGATACAGATTGAGGAGGGAACAATCCGTCCGGTGGACGATTTTACTCGGTCCTCAGCCGACATCCATCTGATCGGAAAAATGTCATGAGCTCATCACCCCCTTCTTTCTCATCATGACCTTAAATCTCCTCCTCTCGCCAATTTACGCGTCGCGGGACCTGTCGGACACCCCATGCACCTCAAGTGTCGGCTACCAAAACATGCAATTGATTCGCCTGGCCCTTCCCTCCACGCGTCCCAACCAGTGGGATAGGGATCTCTCAACGTTGTCTTTTCTCTGACGGCGTCCACATCCACATAACCATCATCAGTTCGAACAAATCAGATTACGGGAAGGGAGCGAATCGACCGCTCTCTGCCGTGCAAGGTAGTAGATAACGGGATAGATCAGCAGCTCGAGCAGGAAGCTCGATGCGAGGCCGCCAATCATTGGGACGGCGAGCCTGCGCATCGTGTCCGCTCCAGCGCCTTCCGCCCAGAGCAATGGAAGCAGGCCGACGAAGGTGGACATGACCGTCATGGTTTTTGGTCGAATGCGCTTTACCGCTCCGTCGTGGACGGCATGCCACAGATCTTCGCGATTATTGAGCCTGCCTTCGCTGCGGAAGCGATTGAAGCTCGTATCGAGGTAGAGGAGCATGACAGCTCCCGTTTCGGCGTCGAGGCCAGCGAGCGCGATCAATCCAACCCAGACGGCGAGCGAGAGATTGTATTCCATCAGGTAGAGGAACCAGATGGCGCCGATGAGGGAAAATGGCACCGCCAGCAGGATGATCGAAACGCGGAGCCAACTCCGGGTGGAAAGATAAAGGAGAAGGATGATGCCGACCAGCGCGAGCGGGATGGCGATGCGCAAACGCTCGGACGCCTTTTGCATGTATTCGTATTGGCCGGACCAGACGACAGTCGTGCCGGGCGGCATCGGAACGGCTCGGGCGACGACTTCCTTAGCCTGCTCCACGTAGGTGCCAACGTCGATGTTGGCGATGTCCACGTAGACCCAGCTCGTGAGCCTCGCATTCTCGCTCTTCACCATCGGCGGACCTTTACGGATGGTGATCTCCGCGAGTTGAGCAAGAGGAACCTGTGCGCCGGACGGAGTGGCGACTAGCGTTTGCCGCACGGCTTCGATCGTGTCGCGCAGCTCGGAGGGATACCGGACGTTCACGGGATAGCGCTCCAATCCCTCGACGGTCGAGGTGACGGTCATGCCACCGAGCGCGGTCATGATGACGTCCTGGACGTCTCCGACCAGCAATCCATAGCGGGAGATGGCTTCGCGATCTATCTCGATGTCGAAGTAGTTTCCTCCCACGCTCTTCTCGGGGAAGGCACTGGTCGTATAGGGCGCGGTGAGGGGATCGGTTTTCAGCGCGTTGGCTGCCTCGTTGGCGAGATCAGCCAGAGTGGCGAGATCGGAGCCCATGAATTTAATGCCGATGGGCGTGCGGATGCCGGTGGAGAGCATGTCGATGCGGGTGCGGATCGGCATGGTCCAGGCATTGGTGAGACCGGGAATCTGCACAGCGTCGTTCATTCCCGGAACGTGCAGATGGCCGCCGTTCCCGTCGGGGATTTCGTATCCGTAGATGATTTCGTCGGTGGTGAGCGGACGGGTGGAGGGCCAGAGCTTTTCCGGGAACCAGCGTGCCCATTGCGGCCAACTGTCGTAAAAGCGTGGGACGCGAACCCGCCGCCATTTCGACTTGTCGCGATGGAGGGTGATCGTCGTTTCCAGCATTGAGATCGGAGCGGGGTCGGTCGCCGTCTCGGCGCGTCCAATTTTTCCGAAGACGCTTTGCACTTCTGGAAATTTCGTGAGGAGCTTGTCGGTCTGCTGCAGAATCTCCTTTGCCTTGGTCACTCCGATTCCGGGGTCGGTGGTGGGCATGTAGAGGAGATCTCCTTCTTCCAATGGCGGCATGAACTCGCTGCCGAGCCGGCTGAGGGGATACCAGGTCGCCGCCAGCAATGCGACGGCCACGAGCAGCGTGAGCCATTTGAACCGCATTACGAGCGAGAATGCGGGATTGTAGATCGCTTCCAGCACGCGGCTGATCGGGTTGCGGTCCTCGTCGGGAATCCGCTGGGGAAGAAGGATCAGTGAGCTGAGCACCGCCCATCCGCCGGCGAGAAGCCATCGTGAGATTTCGACGCCCGGCAGCGGGAGCATGAATAGTAGAATTGCAGGAATAATGATGATGCCCAGGTAAGTCGCGAGGCGCCGACGCCTGGTCCAACCGGCAGGCAACGTGCGCTCGGTGACGAACAAGGTCATCAGCACGGGAATCACGGTCACCGCCAGCAACGCACCGGCACCCATGGCGAACGTTTTTGTGAACGCGAGCGGCTTGAAGAGCCTGCCGGATTGTTCGCCCAGAACAAAGATCGGCAAAAAGCTGACCACGATGATGAGCAGGGCAAAGAAAAGGCTGGGACCAACCTCCTTCGCGGCATCGGCGATGATCTCGGTGCGCGGTCGCGGTGCCGCACCCGCGGCCACACGATGTCGCTCGATTTCGAGAAATTTGTGGGCGTTCTCGACCATGATGATCGAGCTGTCGACCATCACACCGATCGAGATGGCAATGCCGCCGAGAGACATGATGTTGGCGTTGATCCCGAGCAGGTGCATGACCGTGAGCGTGGCGAGAACACCGGTCGGGAGCACGAAGGCCGCGACCAGGGCGCTGCGGGCGTGCAACAGGAAAAGGATGCACACAAAGGCGACGACGAGGACTTCTTCCGTGAGCGTATGGCGGAGTGTCTCGACGGCGCGCTCGATCAAGTCCGATCGGTCGTATGCGATGTCGATCGCGACACCGGGGGGGAGTCCGGCCTCCAGCGTGGCGAGTTTTTCCCGCACGTTTTCGATGGTGCGTTTGGCATTCTCGCCAAATCGCATCACAATCGTCCCGCCGACCACCTCTCCTTCGCCATTCCATTCCGCAATGCCGCGTCGGATGTCCGGTCCGAGACGCACCTCGGCCACATCGGCAAGGCGGATCGGAGCGCCGCTCTCATTGACGCCCAAGGCGATTGAGCGCAACTCTTCGAGGGCCTTCTCGGAGCGCACATCTTCGATCCGGCGTCCGCTTTCGCTGGCGGCGGCAGTTTCTTCGGGATTGAGGGTTCCCAGATAGCCCAGCCCGCGCACCATGTATTCGGTCTCGCTCTGCTCGATGAGGCGTCCGCCGACGTCCAGATTCGAACGCTGAATTGCCATTCGCACTTTCTGCAGCGGAATGTCGTAGGCGCGGAGCTGCACGGGGTCGACGACGACCTGGTATTGCTTGACGAATCCGCCAACCGGCGCGACTTCGCTCACTCCCTCGACTGCGGTGAGTTCGTAGCGCAGATACCAGTCCTGCAGGCTGCGCAAATCGGCCAGATCGATGTCCGGGTGGATCAGGGGTGTCCCGTCGAGAGGGCATTTCTCCATGCCGGGGAATGTCCGCTGGAGCACGAGTCGCTCCCTGTCGGCATCGGAGGCTTCCGCCGGACTCGTGTAGTAACGTCCGGTCTCGGGATCATGCCACAAACCGCCAGGGTGCTCAGCGCAGTAAGGGCCTGTGGTCAGCACATATTGAAAGATCCACCCCACGCCGGTGGCGTCTGGTCCGAGCTGCGGCGCGACGCCGGAGGGCAATCGGTTGGAGACGGAATTCAGCTGCTCTAGCACGCGGCTGCGTGCCCAATAGATGTCGGTGCCGTCTTCGAAAATCACATACACGAAGCTCGTTCCAAACATGCTGTAGCCGCGGACGACCTTCGCGTAAGGCACCGCGAGCATGGCGGTGGTGAGCGGATAGGTCACCTGATCCTCGACGATTCTGGGAGCCTGTCCGGCATATTCCGTGCGGATCACGACTTGCACGTCGGACAGATCGGGAATGGCGTCGACCGTGATGTTTTTTGCGGAATACCAGCCTCCGGCAATCAGGAAACCGCAGAGCAACAACACCATCACGCGGTTGCGCACGCACCAATCGATGAGTTTCTCGATCATGGCTGGCTGGAGGCGATGGTTGCGGCCGGCACGATCTCCCGTTCGTCGAAGCATTCGAGCATGCGCTGGCCCATGTAGGGATTGCGAACGTCCTCTCCCGTCTGGAGCCACACGGCCCCGCCCTGGTCCTTGAGAAACATCGGACAACGCAGGGCGAGGAGCGGCTTATTCGGTTCTGAAGGCGCTCCCGTGGCCAGAACGAGATCCCTGAATGGCACGCTCAGCCGGCCAAATGCCAGCCGTGCCTCCGCGAGGTCGCCGGCTTGTTGGACACGGTTTGCCTCTGTCTCGATGAGCTTCAATTCCTCATTCCGCTCGTGCCAGAAATGCGGATTGTCCGGGATCTGGGTCGAGGAGAGCGCGTTGATGTCCTGAGAAAAACTGGCGGCGGCGGCCGCCACTCCCTCCAACGAATCCTGGGCGAGTCGGTCCTGAATGGTGAGGTAGGCATCCAAGGCTTTGCGCAGAGCACCGGCAGCCGGCTTCGAGAGGGCGATTGTCTGGGAAGTGCTGGTCTCGATCTGCGCGCTCTGTTCAGCGGCGGATTCTCCCTTGAGCATTTTTGCCAGCGCCTCTCGCATGTTCGCCTCGCTATCGAGAAGAAACTGCCCGGATGTGACGACTTTCTCGCCGGGCGTCAGTCCTGAAAGAATCTGGATCATTCCATCGCCGGAGCTCACGCCGGTTTCCACCGTGCGTGGCTCGAATTTCCCTTCGTCGAGACTGACGAAGGCGACTTGCCGCCGACCGGTATCGATCACTGCCGACCGCGGGACCAAGGTGGCGGTTGCGGCGAGACGACCTTCCAGTTCGACATTGGCGAACATTCCCGGTTTGAGGAGACGCTGGGGATTGTCGAACTCCAGACGAACCTGCGCTTCTCGCGTCTTCGTATCGAGGTATGGATAAATGTAGGAGACGCGTCCTCTGAAGGTCTGACCAGGGATGTAAGGAAGCGACATCTCGGCTTCCTGGCCTTCTTCGATAAAGGGCAGTTGATACTCGTAAACCGTGGCGATGACCCAGACCCGCGAAAGATCGGCTATCCGGTAGACTCGCATGCCCGGATCGACCTTCATTCCTTCATTCGCATGCTTCTCGGTGACGACCCCGTTGAATGGACTGAGAATCTGCAGCGTCTTCGTGGCGCCGTTCTTGGCGAGAGCCTCGATCTGCGCATTGGTGACGTCCAGATATTCGAGGCGCTTTCGGGCCGCCTCGAGCAACGTGCGATCTCCGCCACGCCGGGCGACGAGGTAGTCTTCCTGAGCGGAATAGAGTTGCGGTGAGTAAACCGAGAAAAGCGGCTCTCCTTCCCGCACGGGCGCACCCAGGGAATCGACATGGATCTTTTCGATCCAGCCCGAGACCTTTGTGTTCACATCGCGGACATTCTCCTCGTCATAGGCCACGATACCCACGGTGCGAGTCGTCTTGATCAGCGGCCCCTCGACTACATCGGCGACGCGCACGCCCATGTTTTGCACGACGATGGGATTGATGGCGATCTCACCGGCGAACTTGGCGGGGTCGAGCGGCACGAGATCCATCCCGCAGATCGGGCACTGCCCGGGCTCGGGCATGATGATCCATGGATGCATCCCGGAAATCCAATACTGGGTTTTTCCATCCGATTTGGTGGCGCTCGATGCTTCCGGTTTGGAATCGCTTTGGAGAATTCGAGGCGCGAAAAGCCAGCCGACCACCACGAGCATGAGCAGCGTCGCGGCGACCAGCACCGCACGGAGGCGATGGGGATGCCGGTGAGAACTCGTATCTTGTTTCATGATCAGTTGGAAAGTTTGAGGTTCTTGGAGAGGTTGGAACTGAGAGGGACTCCGACGGCACGTTCGAGTTCCGCGAAAGCTCGGAGATAGCCGGCCGTGCGGTCGATTCTCCCGATTTCCGCCGTGAGATACGCCCGCTGGACGTCGAGAAGATCGGTGAGCGAAACGGTCCCACTCCCGTATCCGGAGATGGTTGATTCCCACGCCTGCCGCGCCTGCGGGAGAATCTCGCGAATGTATCGATCACGCTGCTCGCGCATGGTGCGGGCCATCGCATAGGCCGCCTGCACGTTGGCGCTCACGTCTGCGGCGAGCTGGGCACGACGCGCCTGCGACGAGCCGAGACGGGCCGTGGCCGAACGTTTCTGGGCACCGAGCTTGTCCCACCAGATCGGGACGTTGACTGCAACTGTGCCCATGATGGGATCGCTTCCGTTGTCCGGGGTGTCCGGCATCACCGTGCTGCTATCGAGGATCGTGTAGTCGAATCCGAAGGTGACGTCAGGATAGTATTCCAAAGCGGCGGCGCGGACGGCTAGTTCGTCCCGACTGATGGCGGCCTGAGCCGCTTTCAGTTCCTGATTCGCTTCGATCGACCACTTCATCAACTCGACGAGGCTCGGCAACGGCGGAAGCTCCGGTTGCGTATAGCGGGCGATCGCAGCGTCAGGCTCGGCGATACCGCGAAGGGCGGCCATCCGGGCCACGATCCCCGTGCGCTCAGCGTCGATCTGGGCGATCCGGGTGGAGATTTCCTCAGCGGCGACATCTGCCCGGATGATGTTGGCGAGCGAGCCCTGATTCGTTTCCACCAGCGCCTTGGCGGACGCAGCACTCTTGCGGAGCAGCGCTTCCTGATCCCGCAGGATCACGATGGCTTCATCCGCTCGATAGAGGTCGGCCAGCAAAGTCCGCCCTTGCGCGAAGACGTCCCGCATCGCGCCGCGAAATTTCCAGAACGCCACCTGTGCATCCGCTGCCGAGCGGGCCTTGGCGGTGCCGAGCTTTCCTGGAAACGGGATTTTTTGCGAGATGCCGAAGCGCTGCCGCATCGCGCCGACGCGTGTCTGCACGCTGGTGAAATAATAGCCATAGCTCACCATGGGGTCCGGCAGGGAGGCGACGACCTCCGGCATTTCCGCCATGGCCGCCCATTCGAGGCGCGTGGATTCTATGCCTGGATTCGTAACCAGCGCCTCGGCTAAAAACTGGTCAGCTGGATTTGCCGCAGGCTGCTCGGCTCGCAAGGCGGATACGCCCGCCATCGCCGCCAAAACGGAATACAATAGTAGGGAAGATGGTTTCAAAATAAGAATTTCGGTGCATGGATGGAAGGAAGAGCTACTGACAAAATCGACAGAACTCACAGTGAGCATACGCGCCTCTCAAGGCAGCATCCAAGCGATGTGAAATGGCATGTACGTCGAGGAGCCTTGAGAATCCACATGCTCATCGCATCACTGGACACCATGAGATTGAGCATTCACAAGACATACCCCCTGAAACGAAAAGTTTTTGCAGATCCCTCAAACTTTTCAGTTTAAAGAGGCTGGACGAACCCGACGATTAGGAAAGGAAGGACCTCAATGATCGCGAGGGGAGCATGCGCGAACAAGCCGTGGCGATGTTCGTGAATATGGTAGTCGCAGGAAGGACGGAGCGCGCTGTGAGAGAAGTTGGAGACGCGCAGGAGTTCTGCGATGGTGCGACGTCTGGCGATTCAGCCGAATGCGAGGGATCGCCAGAGCGAATGCTTGGCGTGGCAAAATTTAAGCCATCTTGACGATCATCCACACGGACATTGCGATCATCATCAGATTCTCGGTGAGCGAGATGAAGCCGAGCGGCACGCTGCTTCCGCCGCCGACGCACGCGCATTTGAGGTCGCGTTTCTCTATATAGACCGCCTTGAATACGGAGATCGCGCCAACCGTGCTGACAACGAGCGCCGCCGGAGCGGCGACCCAGGTCGCCAGTCCGGCAATCATGAGAATGCCGGCACCTGCCTCAACGAACGGATAGACGTAGGAATACGGCACGTAGTGGCGGGCGATGAGGTCGTACTGAACGAAGCCGGTCGCGAAGGCCAGCAGGTCTTGAAGTTTCAAAATGCCGAGGACGCACATGCTGAAGGCGACGAAGAGTTCCAGAACCCGGATGACCGAGAGCGACTCCTGTGTGGTCCAGCAGGTGGTCAGAGCCATTAGGAACGTGACGGTGAACACGGCGATAACCGGCTGATAAGTCGTTCCTTTCTTGGGGTCGGGGCCTTTGCCCAGATGCTTCCGGAGCGCGTCGTAACCGCCGAGATGTTTTCCCTCGAGGAAGATTTGGGGCGTCTCGTCGTAACCGTGCTCTTTCTTGTATTCCTCGTTCGCCTCTATCGTCTGGAGGTGATGGTCTTCGACCTCGTAGCCACTTCGTTTCAAGAGGTCCCAGGCTTTGATTCCCCATGGGCACAGGTGGTCGGGGGTGACCATTCGGTAAATCGTCGCGTGTTTTTTCATGGGTTTTCGTTCGCGATTATTGATTTTCTAACTCCGCAATGAGGGACTTCATTTCGGCAATTTCTTCGCGCTGAGCCTTGATGATCCCGTCGGCGAGTTTGCGGACTCGCGGGTCGGTGATCGTCGCCCGCTCGCTGGTCATGATGGCGATGGAGTGATGGGGAATCATCGCTTTCATGTAGTCCACCTCGTTGATCGTCGCCTGGCTCCTGACCAGCCAGAGGCTCAGAGCGAAAACCGCCGCGCTGCCTCCAAGGATGGCGAGGTTCATACTGCGGTCCGTATACATGTTGAGCATGAACCCAAGCATGACGACGCCCATGGCTGCGCCCATGACGATGGCCATATAAACGCGGGTCTCGCTGAAGGTGACGTGGTCGAGCGCGTAGGTGTTCGTATACATCAGCAGGAACATCACGACGGTCGAAGTGAGGATCATCAGTCCGAATTTGAGGTAGGGCTTCATAGCAACGGGTTTTCGCAGACGCTTCCCATGCTTCGTGTCTGCAAGCCTCCCCGCGCCCCTGTTACACGGAATTGATGCCGTCGCGTCTCAGATCCTCCTTCACTGCGACCGTGGCTTCCGTGCCCGGCGGGTTCTCATACCAACCGCCGTAGAGGAAATCGGAGCCCTTCGCCGGATCGAGGTCTCCGAGGTCTTCACGGATTTTCACGTTGGTATACATTCCGCCCATCGTGATGTAGCCGTGAGGGCCGGGTGAGCCGACCATCGGGACGCTGTTACCGGGGATGCGCATCCCCATGTCTCCCATATCGCCCATGCCAACTTCACCCATCGTCATGTAACCGGGAAGGAAGGTGCGCACCTGCTTGTCGAGCTTGCCGGGATCGACGCCGATGAGGTTCGGCACGCCGTGCCCCATCTGATTCATGACGTGGTGGGTCATGTGGCAATGCATGGCCCAGTCACCGGGGTTGTCGGCGAGGAACTCGACGGTGCGGGTGCTGCCCACCGGAACAAGGACCGTCGTTTCCGGCCATTGGCCGGCCTCGGGAATCGGACCGCCGTCCGTTTCGATGAGTTTCCACGCGTGGCCGTGGACATGGATCGGGTGATGATCCATCGCGGAAAGATTTCCGATGCGAATGCGCACCCGGTCTCCCAGCTTCGCCAGCAAGGGCGCTGTGCCCGGATAGGCGCGTCCGTTGAAGGTGAGAATATTGAACTCCGTCATCTCGTTCGGGTCGGGTCGGCGAGTCCCAGGCACGATTTTCCACTCGCTGAGCATGTAGGTATAGTCGCGATCGGGCTGCGGCCTCTTTGGTTCGCGGGGGTGGACGATGAACATGCCGAGCATCCCGAGTGCCATCTGCGTCATCTCGTCGTGGTGCGAGTGATACATGTAGGTGCCGTGCTGCCAGACGGTGAACTCGTATTTGAACGTCTCGCCCGGCTGGATCGGCACCTGGCTCAAGCCCCCGACGCCATCCATCCCGCTCGGAATCAACAGGCCGTGCCAGTGAATGCTCGTTGCTGCAGGAAGGCGATTGGTCACGTAGATGCGGATGTGATCGCCCTCGACACACTCGATGGTCGGCCCGTGAACGCTGCCGTTGAATCCCCAGCAGAGCGCACGCAACTCGTCGTTCGCCTCCGTTTTCGGAACAAACACATGGTCCACCTCTTCGCAAACGAGATGGAAGACCTTCGCCCGATCGACCACGCGGAACGGCAGAGCGGAGCCGTTGAGCGTGACGGTCGGCCGGTAGTCGCGCCCCGGCTCGCCGGGAGCCAACGGCTCGCGAGTCCATACGGGAGAAGGCACGTATCCATCGCCTCGATAAGTCGGCGACGAGGAAGTCGGCTGCGATTGTGCGCGGAGCACGGCGGGAAGTGCCATGGCGCCAGCGGCCAGTGCGGAACCTCCGAGAAAACCGCGTCGAGTGAAAGAGTTACTTGTGTTCATGGCTTGGTCGATTCGACGATTTTCTTCCCCTCCTGCGAAACGCGATGCGGAGTGAACGTGCCACCCACTGCGCGTTCTAGCCGGACGCGGGCGATCCAGTAATCGCGGAGCGTGTCGATGTAGCCGCGTTCGGTATCGAGTTCGTCCGCCTTCGCAACGAAGAGCGCATACGGGCTGATCTGCATCGCGTTGTATTGGAGGAGCGAGCGGTTCACGACCTTGATGCGCGTGGGCAGCACGTCGTCGTGATAGAACGTGGCCTGTTCGCGCAGGCTCAGAAGCTGATCGCGGTATTGGCGAACTTCGGAACGAATATCCACCGCCAGTGCCTCGAATTTCGCCTCGGCGCGGCGCAGCTCGGATTCGCCGCGGGCAATGCGCGCCTGACCTTGATTGAAGATCGGGAGTTCGAGCCGAAAGGCGGGTCCTGCATTCAAGGCTCCGTCGATGTCGCGCTCTCCGCTGAACCCGAAGTCGAGCACCGGCACCCAGCGATAGACACGCGTGAGTCCGAGCGCGCTGACGACGCTGATCAAATCCCGATGCGCCGCGCTCAGGTCGAGCCGCTGGCTGACGGCGAGCGATTCGAGATGGTCCATGGAGACATCGAACTTCGGAGCTGGCGGAAGGTCCCCACGGATTTCCCATGCGGTCTGCGCGCCCCACAGGCCGAGCAGCCGATTGAATTCCTCGCGGTGCGCGGCCAGCTCCGTTTGCGCACGGGCAATGTCCATCCGCCCCTGGCTGTAGGCCGATTGCATCTGGAGCAATTCGAGGTCGGTGACGTTTCCCGCCTTGAACTGCTTCTGCGCGAGATCGAGCGAGGCGGCGTTGGTCTCCTGCACGATTTTCAATCGCCCAAGAAGCTGCTGATCCGCCTGCACCCGGAAATAGGCTTCCTTCACCTCTGCGACGAGATCGAGCACCTCCGCCGCGACGCGCATCTCGGCAGCTTCGAGTTGCTCTTCCGCGATTTTCTTTTTGAGCGGAATCATCAGGATTTGCGCGAACTCCTGAGCGATGAGCCAGCCGTAGCGATTCATCTCGCCGTCCACGACCGGGAACTGCACCTCGAAGTCCAACGATGGGTTGGGCAATGTCACAGCATCGATCACGTCAGCCTTGGCGATTCCGATGTCTTCGAAGGTCGCCTGAAGATGGCGATTATTGAGAAGAGCCACCTGCACCGCACCCGCCACGGTCAGCGGCCCCCGCAGATATTTCCGAATGTGAACCGTGGCGGCTTCACGGGTCGCGGTGTCGTTCTGCCACAGGACCACGGCATCGGTGCGGCTTTGGACCGCTTCTTCCGTCTTGGTGGCGGCATGGATGAGACTCGTCGACACGATGAGTGTTGCTGCCGTGAAAATGGAAAGGGCTCGTTTCATCAATGATGCATGCCGGACATCGCGGCCGGTTCGCTCGATTCGGAGCTTCTGAGAAGCGCCTCGGTTTGTTGAGTCATCGCGTCCTCACCCAGCGAACTTACGACGCCGGACGAGCCTTCGACTGCCTGCGGACTCGCGGGATGTGATGATGAAAGTGTGGGAAGCGGCGTTGTCGCGCACCCTGCTAGAACCAGGACGGCAACGCAGGCTGCGGATTTCAGGAAATCAATGCTCATGATCGTGAGCTTCTGTCGGTTGGGGAGCCACTTGATCGGGAGGACGAAACTCCGGATGACGCACCCGCCCTCCGGCCTCCGCAATCCATGCGGCGACGAAGAGACACGCCACCGCGGCGAGTGCCGTCAATACCGACAGAGAAACCGCACTCCGCGGCCACTTCCACGGCAAGACGAGCGCGAGCGTTGCCAACCCTGCCATCGCATAGAACGCCCACGTCGCCTGATCGGCACGATCCATGTGCGTGTCGAGCCAGTCGATGCCGGCATCGTCGGCGATACGGCGGATTGGTTTGTAGGCGGCGGAGCCGGTTTCATAGACCGGCCATGCCGAGGCACCGGCGACCATCACGATAATCAGCGCCGGGACGAACGCGGCGCGCTTTCGAGTGATAAATGCAACCACAAGCGCCAGCAAGCCCATCGCCGTGCCGATGATCGGCAGGTGATTGATCAGGACGTGCTGGTATGCGGGATTGGCGAGTTCTTCCACAAGCAATTACCGAACAACCCGCCGGGAGATTTCGTCCCGGCGGGTCTGATGCGGGTTAATGTTGATGTGCCGACGGGGCGGCCGATGTGGAAGTTCCGCCGGACTTGGCGGCCTCGATCTTTTTCATGTAGGTCGCCGGATCCTTGTCGAAATCCTTCTTGCAACTCTTGCAGCAGAGCTGCACTTCCTGGCCCTCATAGGTGAAGACATAGGGCTTCCCCATCTCCGTCAATCCTTCTCCCGAAACGACGCATGTCTTGAGCGGGTAGGCGGGCGTCTCTTCCGCTGCGTGGAGGGTTGTGATTGCGCCGATGGCGGCGACGGCTGCTAGCAGGGCATTTCGTATTTTCATGATGTGTGCGTTTTGTTGATTTAAGAATTTAGCTCGCACGGCATTTTGATTTTGCCGTGGCATGAGGCGTAATCGTGATCACCGCAGTTGGAGGCGCGGATATGGTTTCAACGAAGGTCGTTCGACGGGTCCATGCACCGAGAACCCGCGGATGAGGATTTTGATGAATCGACGCGACCCGCTCCTGGATCACTTGGCCATCGGCACCAACCACCGTCAGGCAAAGATGGCTTCCCGGAATAGCAGCGTAGCCAAACTGTCGATCAATGCGCCCGGAGATCCGCCATCCCTTCTTCGTCTTTTCGATACGGGCGCTCTGGATGTGAAGTGATGGGGAAGAATCAATCACGAGCCTCGGCGTCGCGGCATCCACCGCCCCGAAGGTTACCCCTGAGACGGCTGGAAAAATCGCGGCGACAACCAGTGAGAATAATTTCGGGAATCTCATGACTTCTGAGTGGTGAAACGAGGGTTCCCTCGTCATCCCTCAACCTTTTTTTGATTTTCGTCAGACACGGACCCGCCGGAGCCGCAGTGCATTGAGGATCACTGAAACAGAACTGAGGCTCATCGCAGCACCTGCGATCACCGGACTCAAAAGCACCCCGAATATCGGGTAGAGCAGGCCGGCTGCGACAGGGATTCCCAGCGCATTGTAGACGAATGCGAAGAAGAGATTCTGCCTGATGTTTCGCATGACTGCGCGGCTGAGTTTGATGGATGCGGCGATGCCGCCCAGGTCGCCCTTGACGAGCGTGATACCGGCACTCTCGATGGCAACATCGGTTCCGGTGCCCATCGCGACGCCGACGTTCGCCTCGGCCAGCGCGGGGGCGTCGTTAATGCCGTCGCCAGCCATCGCGACAGTAGCCCCTGCGCCTTTCAATTTCCGGACAATATCGATTTTGTCCTGCGGAACGACCTCGGCGTGAACTTCATCAATTCCCAGCTCATGTGCGACCGCTTCAGCCGTTTTGCGATTGTCGCCGGTGCACATGATGACCTTTACTCCCATCGCGTGGAGATCCCTGATCGCCTGCGGGGTGTTGCTCTTGATGGGATCAGCAATGGCAAGAATGCCAAAAGGCTTGTTGCCTTTCGCAACCCACACAACCGTCTGGGCCTTTTCCTGCCAAGCCTCCGCCACCTGCCGGAGATCGTCGTCGAGGGCTATGCCTGATTGTGAGAGGAAAACCGCCTTTCCCACGCGCACGGTCTCTCCACCCACATTACCCGTCACGCCGCCACCTGTGGTGGATTGGAAATCGTTCACGGCGAGCAGTTCGAGATTATCCTCGTTTGCCGCATCAACGATGGCTCGGGCGAGCGGGTGCTCGCTGCTCTGCTCGACGGAAGCAGCGAATTGTAAAAGGTGCCGCGCATCGTGGCCGGCCGTGGCCTTGCGCTCGGTCACACGAGGTTTCCCGGCGGTTAGCGTGCCGGTCTTGTCCGTGACGAGGTGCGTGACGCGCCCGGCTATCTCGATGGCTTCGGCATTCTTCACCAGAACGCCCATCTGGGCAGCGCGCCCGACACCGACCATGATCGACATCGGCGTGGCGAGACCGAGCGCGCAAGGGCAGGCGATGATGAGCACTGCGACGGCATTCACGAGCGCATACGCCAGCGCGGGAGCAGGGCCGAAGACGGCCCAGACTACGAAGGTGACGATCGCAATTCCAAACACTGTCGGAACGAAATATCCCGCAACGGTATCAGCCAGTTTTTGAATAGGCGCGCGACTGCGTTGTGCCTCGGAAACCATGTGGACGATCTGAGAAAGCAATGTATCCGAGCCCACCTTCTCGGCGCGCATCACGAAGGTTCCTGTCTGGTTGACAGTCGCGCCGATCACCTGATCATTCTTGCCCTTCTCGACCGGCATCGGCTCGCCAGTAATCATCGATTCGTCAATGTTGCTGCGACCTTCGATGACCACGCCGTCAATAGGCACCTTCTCGCCCGGTCGCACGCGCAACAAATCGCCTTTTCCAATCTGGTCGACAGCCACCTCTTCTTCGCGTCCGTCACGGACGCGGTGCGCTGTCTTCGCTGCGAGGCCAAGCAGCGCCTTGATGGCCTGTCCCGTGCGGCTGCGCGCTTTGGCTTCGAGCATCTGCCCGAGCAGCACCAGCACGGTAATCACCGCGGCGGCTTCAAAATAAAGCCCCACTTCACCGCCGTGGCGGAACGACGTAGGGAAAACGCCAGGCGTCAGCACCGCAACAGCGCTGAAAAGGTATGCGGCACCCACACCCACGGCAATCAGGGTGAACATGTTCAGCGAGCGATTCAGGAACGAGCGCCATGCCTTCGTGAAGAACATCCCTCCGGCCCACAGCACGACAGGTGTCGTCAGGGCAAATTCGACCCATTTCGAAACGCTCTTTGGAATCATCGCCTCCACGTCGAAACCGGGTATCCAATGCCCCATCGCGATGAAGAACACCGGCAATGTGAGCCCCAATGCGATCCAGAATTTGCGCGACAACGCGCCAATCTCCGCGTCCCCCTCTTCGCCTCCGGTGATGGTCTTCGGTTCCAGAGGCATACCGCATTTCGGACAATCACCGGGATGATCCTGCTCGATCTCAGGGTGCATCGGGCAAGTGTAAATTGTTCTCGTCTCTAGCACGGCGGGAGTCGTGCGCTCCAGTGCCATACCGCATTTGGGGCAGTCGCCAGGTGTGTCGCTTTCCACCCCGGCGCACATGGGGCAATGGTAGGCCTTCGGCGGCATCGGCGATTCTGAACGCCCCGGGCGTTCTGATGATGGGTCGTGCTGGTTATGGCAGCAGGGAGGCGGACTTCCGGCGGATTTAGGATCGTGACAGTTCATAGTTGATAGCTTTTCCATAACTGCAAACGCATTCCTCCACGGAACATTACAGGGTAAGTTTGATGGCCGGTCGGGAGCCTGATAGAATTTTCCGGATGACAGAACTGGAGCAGCGGCTTCTGGAGAATCTTGCGGCCTTCACCGGGTTCGCTCGCTCGCGCCTTGGAGATCCCGATCTGGCAGCTGACGCCGTTCAAGAAAGCCTCGTCAAAGCACTCAGTTCCGAAAAACAACCTCCCGCTTCCGAGGCCGATCGGTGGTTTTATCGAATCCTGCGTCGCACCATTATTGACCTTTATCGACGCAATGAGGTCAGAGCTCGCTTGGTTGAAAGATTTCGGAGCGATCTTGAAGAAGCACCGGACACCGAAGAGCAAGGTGTGCTTTGCGGCTGTTTTCAGAGGCTGATCCCGGAACTTTCTTCTGCCGACGCCGAACTGATCCAGCGAATCGACTTGCAGGGTGAAAAGATTGTCGAGATTGCCCGGGAATCCGGAACGACCGCCAACGCTCTCGGAGTGAGACTTCATCGAGCAAGAAAACGGCTGAGACAGCTTCTGGAGGCAACATGCCGCGTCTGTGCGAAACATGGATGTCTCGATTGCACGTGCCGAACCGCCCTATAGCTTCACGGTGACGGGTCGTCACGCGGTCGCCTCCGAGAAGCATTTTCCTCGGAGGCGTCGCGGTGATATTCGAGCGTTGTCAGCTGAGCTTGGCGAAGAACATGCAGGGCTTGCCGTTTTCGTCGACGACAACAACCTTCGTTTGCGGGCCGCCCCCCTTGCCGGACGGATTGACAAACGTTGTCTTGTATTCCTTCTTGCACGTCGGGCAGTGGATCATCCTGCCTTCTGTGCAGAGTTCTTTGGCTTCCTTTTGATCCTTGATGTTGATGACGACAATCGAATCCGAGGCCTTACAGACAAGGGCAACCTTGTCTCCAGCTTTGAGATTCTCAAAATCGCCTTTCTCCATTGCAGGAGTCGCCGGACCGCCTTTCCAAGCGGGCAGAGCGAAAGCTGCTGATGATAAAGCCACAAGGGCCAGTGCGGTAGTGAGTAGGGTTTTCATTGATGTGTTTTTGTTACATGAGATGTAACGAAGGTTGTCGGGCGATCCCTCGGAATCCTTTTGGTCGGCGTGCCTCATTTTAATCCGGTACTGAACGACTTCCGGGCTATACTCCCCGGGACAAGTCCGGCGGATATGGGAGGACTATGGTGCGACAATTCCGAGGGCGGACAGACGCTCAATAAGAACCTTCCGAGCTCTATAAATCCGCACTTCGACTGCTTTCGGAGAAATCTTCAACAGCTCGGCAATTTCCTTGTGAGGACGACCTTCAATGGCGCCGAAAATAAAAGCCTCGCGCAGGTCCGTGGGAAGTTTCGCCAATTCGTGATCCAAAGCATGCAGCGCCTCCGTCGCTTCCGCTTGGTGATCAGGAGTCGGGCCCGGATGGGGAAATTCGCGTTCCTCGCCTGAATATTCTCCCTCCCTGCGGACCAACGACTCGCTGGTCCGGGATTGCCGCGCCCAGCGCGACCTAGCGTGGTCGCGGCACAAGTTGAGGGCGATCTGGAAAAGCCAGGTTGAGAATTTGGCCTGGGGACGGGTGCGTTCTAAGGCGAACCAAGCGCGAATGAAGGTCTCTTGCGCGAGATCTCGCGCAGTTTCCGCATCGTCCACGTGCCGGACTATGAACGCGAAGATCGATCCTTGATGCCGGCCAATCAGCTCCGCAAAAGCGTCCTCGTCGCCAGACCGGGCACGCGATACCAACAGCCAATCATCCGGCTCTTCATGATCATCGATGCTCGTCGTCATGCGAGCTTTCGTCGCCCTCCCTCAGCGCATTGGCTGTCAGGCGCAACAGTTCATCATACTGTTCGGGGGTCAGCACTTTCCTCATTTCGAAGATGTGCCCGATGGTCACCTTTTGAAGATCCCCCATCCGGGAATGAATCTCCTCAATGGCCCGATGCACGTTCTCCGAATCCTGCTTATCCCGCTGGATGACATCGGCGAGCTGCACGTTTGCCATGTGGAGATGCTGTTCGAGCCGTGCACGTTCCGTCGCGTATTGCTCTTCGATCGGCTTCAAGGCGCGCTCCTGGTCAGCGGTAAGATTGAGCTTGGAATGAACCCAATCATGCGTTCGTCGCTCCTTGAGCGATACAAACGGTGCGACCCAAAGACAAATGCCGGCCGATACCGCCGCAACGACGACCACGAGGCCAAGAAACGGGAGTAACCGAGCCAGTGACTTCATCGGATCGAGGCGAGCAACCCGGACGGAAGGTTACGCGAGCTGCCGGTAAAAATTTCCATATCAGCCGCCACGGAGTTGGCGCTCGGCAAAACGATCACCGGAGCCATGGCTCCAACCACCACGGCAACGGCAAGAGCTGACGCCAGAATTGGCGGGTGCCAGATTCCCTCCAGTAAAGCCCGCCATCCTCGCAATTCGCTCTTCTGCCTCGTATGTTTCAAGCGAATCTCGCGAAGAACATCCTGTGCAAATGCGCCCGCAGCAGGCATCTCGGCCCCGCGAGCGCGGTGTTCTCGCAGGAGATCGTCAAAATTCATCATGAGACATTTAACGACGGATTTTTGGAATTCCCTCTAAAAATCATCGATAGGTGCATCTGGAAGGGGCCAGGCGGGTCATTGGCCGGAAAAGTCCTGGGACCGGCAGCACGCTGTGGAAGATTCGACGTCCTCACAGGTGTGAACCTCGATCGTGGCATGAACGAGTTCCTCATGCTCGCTAAGGAGACCCCGGTAATATTCCGCGGATTGGGGCTCATGCGCCACAATGCTGACGATCGCCTCGAATTTTCCTGAACTCACCTGCCACACGTGAAGATCCGCGATCCGCGCATCGCCATCCGCTTCGATCGCTGCAGGAATGACGTCGGGTAAGTCCGTATCCTTGGGCGTTTGGTCGAGAAGAATACCACTGGTGTCCCGGATCAACCCAGCAGCCCAGACAGCAATCACCACGCTTCCGACCACACCCATGATTGGGTCCATCCATCCCCAACCGAAAAACTTCCCGGCTAGCAGTGCTCCAATGGCCGTCACCGACGTCAACGCATCGGCCAGGACGTGCACATAGGCGGAACGCAGATTGAGATCGGCACCATGGCCGACGTGCCGATCGTGGCCGTGGTGAGAATGGCCGTGATGGTGGTCATCCTTGAGTAGCAACGCACAAATAACATTAACGAGAAGCCCGACCACGGCAACGCCGATAGCCTGGTTGAAATGAATGGAAAGCGGCTGGAAGAATCGGTGAATCGATTCACTCGCCATAATCAGTGCGACCACCGCGAGCACGACCGAGCTGGCAAAGCCACCGAGCACCCCCATCTTTCCGGTGCCAAAGCTGAACCGTGGGTTATCAGCATGTCGGCGGCTGAGGGCATAAGCGACCGCTGTAATCACCAACGCTGCGACGTGAGTGCTCATGTGCCAGCCGTCCGCGAGGAGGGCCATTGAGTTGAACCAGATGCCCGCCGTGATCTCGATGACCATTATCGACGCGGTGAGGGCAATCACCGTGTGCGTGCGCCGCTCGGACCGCCCGTTCTCTTCGGCAAAGCGATGCGAATGCTGCCAACGAATCATATTATCCAGATGCATATCTTCTGACCTGCCTTTGAAGGAGCTATCAATATCATACGAATTTGCTGAATTTCATCCAACCAACTTTCCAGAGGACACTCGACGTTTTCGCCAAAACATTCAAAACAGTTCAACGATGCCCTGTATATCGGGAGTTCCTCTTCGGGACTGCCCCGTCCGCACTTCGATGTTGTTCGCGATTTGCACTGTGATCGCGCTGTGGGTATGTCCACACAAGACGGTGATTTTCGTTTTGGGGAAATGCTCACTAATCCGCTTGATCACCGCGCCCGCGGAAGCGTTCACGTAGTGAGGAAGTGTCATCGGCTCGCAAGGTCGGCCGTTAAACCACACGGCCTTCGCAAATGGGGGAACGTGCGTGGCGATGAACACGTGGCGGTAGCTCGACAGCACGTAAGGCAGCACCCGGCGAAAATAGGCACCCGATTCGCGCCCCAATCGCTCCATTTTGCGAAAACTCGGATAGTTCGATTGATACCTTAGGTCACGGATCGCGTCTTGATCGGGGAAACGGCGAACTGTGCGCCGTCCGCCGTAGGCGCGACCGTCCGCCCAACCCCGATGACCAACCAGAACCGAAGTCGGGCTCAGGCGGATATTCTCCTCGTGGCCCAAGTGACAGAGATTTCGATGCTTCCTGCAGCACTCTGCCGCTATGCGGTCTACATCGGAAAAGCTGCCGCCATAAAAATCATGGTTGCCCAGGACGAAATAAACCTTCCTGGGATGGCAGGCCACAGCCAGTTCACCCAAGTGCGCAGCAAGGGCGCTGGAAATGGAAATGTCACCGGTGATGACTGCGGCATCATAAACCCCCGATTTCAGCTTTTTGTAAAAGACCTGTCGCGTGACGTAATCCGCGTGGTCGAGGTGGATGTCGGTGAGCCAAAGAAGCTTCATGGAATTTTGTCGGGCTCGGGGCGGGAGTTGAACTGCATCCAGGGTTTTTCGTGAACGATGCGAAGGGAGACCTGAGCAATGGGTGAGACTCGCCATGCCACTGGCTCTGCCCAACTGACGCGGCGGATCGGATCTGTGTAGCGGCGGAAACCACCAACGAACCGAAAGAGATCATCCTCCATCACCACGGCCCGGCAATAACCGCAGATAGAACTGAATCGAGGAGCGGTGCTGAAAATGCTGATGACGGTTCCCCGTTGAGCCTCGAAAATCGGATACTCCAGTTTCATGAGGATTTTCGGTCCGGCGAAATGCCAAGACGCATCCAGGGCTGTTCTCGAGCAATATCAATCGACACCTTCGCAAGCGGCACTGCGTCCCATTCGCATGACTCGGCCCAACAATGGCTCAGATCGACATTCGAGACTCGCTTGAATCCTCCGATAAAATGCAGATGCGTCGGCGTTTGCATTACGCTGCGGCAATAACCGGTGAGAAAATGATGGTAGAGGACGGGAGTATAAATCTCCACGACGTAGCCGGATTGCGGCTCGATGATAAATGCTTCAAAATTCATGCTGTATGGGATGCATTCTTCGAACCGCTGATTGTTAAGGCAGCTTGATCACCCGCAGCTTTCCACTCCGCACCCAGAAAAGGCTGAAACGTCTCCCGCCGAGCTTCACCCGTAGCCCGGAAGACAACGGCCTCACCTGTTTTGAGCCGCCGGAGGTCCGCTCCTGTAAATTGCCGAGCCAGGGAACGTCCGGTCCTGGCACCAGCCCGCCAGCGCGTAGCAGGGCCGAATTGGTAGTTGGGAAGGCGAAACGCCGGTGGAGGAGGAACGGGAATGCGCTGCACCATGCCGCCCTCGTCCTCCAAATCCAGCGGGGAAGCCGACTCAAAATAGGCCAGCGTCTCCGGGCAATCGCAGCTCATGAAGACCTTGGTGGCGCAGTTGTTGAGAAGGTGATGGACACGCGCCGAAGACAGGGCGCGAGCCGACAACGCACTCACGCTCTGCGCCGTGAGGATGCACGAGATCAAAGAATCCCGGCATTTATCCAAAAAGAAGGAATCACCTTCGTCCTCGGTGCCCGGCGTCATGAGCGATGGGAACTCGTCTCCGACGAAATACACCGGACGGACGCAGTTGACTGGGCGCCGGTTTTGTCCGTCGAAGTGGAAGCGGTGGCGGCGTTGCAAGGCACTCGTCTGGAACGCCGTCTTGATCAATGTCCGAAACACCTCGGCTTCTGGGCCGTAGTGAACGCGGCTCAAGGAAACGACCACCACACGGCCATGATCCATGATCTCATCGGGAGCGAACTCCCATCCTGCCGAAGGAGTAAACAGTTGCGACAGCTTGCTGGCCGTTAGACACGACACATACGAGCGGGCGTAATTCATGATTGTGCCCCACGTCGAGGAAGCCAGATCCACCGTGTCGAAGTGCAGATATTCCAAGGCGAGTTTTGCCTCAAAATCGGAAATAGCTCCAAGTGCTTCCGCAAGTTTGACGGTTGATTCGGTATCGAGCAGGAGCTCCGAGTTTCGCTCGTTCCCCGCTTCATCGTCATCATCTCGCTTCATTTCGACACGCATCCGGCTGATAAGATCCAAGGCATCCGCGATGCCGCCGATGCCGTGCATATCCCCCAACTGGCGAGCTCGGGTCAGAACAGCTGCAACCTGTAAAAGACGTCGGTTATTCTCTTTCCAAAAGTCATCGTATGAGCCACCGCGGTCGGTGGAATGGATGCCACGAACCAACTGCATGATCCGCTCTGCGGCTGCACGGCTGTCGGGAGTCTGACCAACAAAGGGATCAACCCAGGAATTGCCTTGGCGTCCAATCACCAGAAGGTCATCAGAGCGGCCCGCGGCCGCCATGACGGCCTGAATGTGTTCCAGCATATCCCCCTTCACATCCAAAATCAGGGCACCCGCGCGCTTTTCGGGATTGTCGGCGTTGCGGGCGAGAAGTGATCGCAACAGCGGCAACAGCACGTAGAGGGTTTTGCCACAGCCGGTCGTGCCGAAAACGATTAGATGGCGGCAGAGCTCTTCGAGCGAGAGTTGGGTCAGCATAAGGTGGGTTCCATTCCATTCAGCGGCTCCGGATCGAGGCCGATTGAGGCCAGTATTTCGGCGTCAGCGCGCAGTCCCTCGAAGATTTCCATCGTTGACACCCGGAAAATCATGCCGGGGTCATCTGCCAGATTCTGCAAATATTCCGAGGAGTCTTTGAAATGACCGGGGGCGGTTCGCTTTTGGAAATCGCTCAGGGCGGCGAGGAGAATCCGGCACTTTCCCGGTAACTCTGCCAGAAACTTGCGAGTTTTCTCAGCAGCCTCCGCCGTGAGGTCGAGATGGTAGCCCGGTGAAGGCAGGCTAGTGCGTTGACGGATGATGTAACGCCGGAGCGCCCCCACTTGGTGGGTTAGAATCGTCAATTCATCCGAAGGATGGAGTTTGGGTTTTTTCATGAGAGGACGTGATCAATAAGGTTAAGCCGCTGAGCTTCCCGGGCCGTCAGGAACGACTCGGCTTGAATCAATTCTTTCAGGCGCTTGGGCTTCATCTGCGTTGCTTCGAGAAGCAGGTGTTCGAGCTCCAAGCTCATTTGCCGCTGAAACCGCGAGATCGCCTCAATCTCGGAAACGCGTCCGAAGGCTTGGCCAGACGTGGGATGTAGCATCAGTCGGGCATGGGGCAGCATATAGCGATACCCGGGCTCACCACAGACGAGGAGGATCGCCGCCATGGACGCGACCACCGCAGAGCCGATGGTGAAGACCGGTGCGCGCACATGCCGCATCACATCAATGAGGGAGAGGCCGCTGGCCACGCACCCGCCTGGACCGGACACATGAAGAACAATCGGGTCGTTGCCGTCGTTGGCGAAGGCCAACAGCATTTCATTCACGCGCTGGACGGCACCGGCATCAACTATCCCGAACAACGGAATGATCCGTTCCGGTCGACCATTGGGGAGAACCTCCTTGGGCGAAGTGCCTGCGACGACCTTCGGGTCGCTTTGGAAATTCAAAGTTTCAACATTCATCTTCATTGGGTTCATTCCCAAGGAGCGAATGTGTTAAGGCACTTTCTCTAGATACACCGGAAAAGATAATTTCAAAATCTGTGCCACCCCCGCATCACACTCCGGCGTGGTTACCCTGCCGATCTCGATTGTAGCTGTAATCGTCAAAAGGATCCCTTTGCGGCTGGGCATGCGACTCCGCGGGGATGTCGATAGTCATCCATCGAATCTGGCATCTGATCAAAGATCATCTCCAAGCACACCCCTCGAACTCGACACGGCGGTCTACTTGGACCCAACTGGTGAAAGGAACGACTGAATAGACATTTCGCTCCCCGCTCCCTTCACTTCAAATTTCCGAGTTGACAAAACGCGAGTTCGCAGGAATAGAAATCGGCAACGATGCGGATTTGCCTCCAATATGCCCGAGTTTTCTGGGCCGTCGCTATTCTTTTAATGGCTGCGGGGCAGGCTGTACATGCCTATGAGGATATTTTCCACGTATCGCAACACGCCTCGGAGCGCCAAACATCCGAATCCGAGCAGCCAGTATGTCCTACAGGACACACTACATGCTGCCATTGTCATTCTCATGTGATCGGAGCCTTGGCAGAAGCGCCGAATTTTTCCATCATCGCGCCAAGTTCGGATTACTATTTCGACCGCGTTGATTCGGTTGTCCAAGGTCCCATTCGGGAAATCGACTACCCACCTCAGTTGTCCTGACGATTCACGGGCGCGGTGCGTCCGTGAATAGCCGCCAAAGGGGCATTGCCCCTTTTTAACCTGATCCCACAGGGTCGGATTCTTAGCTCCGCGCGCCCTCATTGCGTCGCGCTTCATCCACAGGACAACTCAATGCACAAATCTATCATTTTACGCCTCACTTGGGCGGCGGTCGCGCTCGCAACCGCCCTTCCAATCCTTTCTGCCTGCGCATCCCCCTCCGTCTCTGGGCGTCAGAAAGTTCAATCAAAAGTGCTTCCCGGAACCAATCGTCACCGGATCGTCCGGGTTCCCAATTCAGGACCCAACGCAGGTCCGGAAAACATCGTGAATCCGCGAAGACGCTACAGCCAGCAGACGGACTCAAACCCACACAGCCAGCAGTAAACCCTATGAAAATACCTTCTCTTTTTAAAAACATTTCAAATTCTCTCCAGATCGGCTTTGCCGTGCTGGTCATTGCATCTCTTTCCGCTTGCGCGTCCAATTCATGGACGAAACAAGCGGATTCCGGCCTTCCCATAGAGGCCATTCACTCCGGCTCTGGGGCCATCATGAGTTTCCGGGCACACGAGACATCCGACCGTCTCTATGTCGCCGGGAGCGCAAAGCCCCATCAACTGATGCGACCCACGCATGTCGATATCCAGCTAGTCGGCTCAGACGGTCGCGTCCTTGCTGAAAAGACCGACGATCTCGATTCGCCCATGCACCCACGGACCGCTCGCGGTCGCAATGGCAGCCAATCCTACGTTGCGAGCTTCCCCCTGAGCGAAGCACGACAGGCGGCGAAAATCCGGGTCATCTATCACGGCAGCGCCCACAGCGAAGGAAACTCCTAAGCCCTTTCAAATCTCCGGTCTCTCTCGGTGAGGATCGGTCACAAACCCATTTATGTATCGAAAGCAACTGCTCTCGTGCTGCCTTAGTATAATTTTAGGCGGCACCCTTTCAGCCCAGGACAAGCCGCCTGTGCCATCTTCGAGTTCCATCGAAGGACTCGTTAACCAAGCATTGGCGGAGAATGCCGAACTGCGAGTCTTTGAAGCGGAACTAAACGCGGCCAAAGGCCAACGCACGCAGGCGGGATTTTTCAAGAATCCCGAAATTTCCACCGAAATCGGTGGCCGCGAGGTGCGCGATTCCGAAAACGTTCTGCAAGGCAACGGAACAACTTTCAGCCTCTCGGTCATGCAGACCTTTGAGTTTCCGGGCAAAGGAACGCTCCGCAAGGCTATCGCGAATAAGAATATCGAGATTGCCGAACTTGGGCTTGAGCAATTTCGCTTGGCCCTTGCCGGTCAGGTGCGCGTGCTCGCCTACGAGCATCTTGCCGCCGTGTCCGAGGCCGAAGCTGCCGAAGCCGTTTACAAGCAGAGCAGCGAACTGGCGTCACAACTGAACTCGCAATCGAACTTCGGAGCCCGTTTGCAAATCGAGATTCGTTTGGTTCAGGCGAGCCTCGTGGAATTGGGGGCCGCAATCAAAGAGGCATCCTTACGGAGGGAGGAAACCCGCACGCAGCTTAATGCGCTGCTCGGCAGGCCGCAGAGTCTTCCGTTGCGAATTACCGACCCGCTGACTCCACCCGCGAAGAAGCTGAACGAAAATACACTCGTATTTGCCGCGCAGGAAAACAATCCCCTGCTGAAAATCCGGCAGCGCGAGTTGGAGCGATCCAGCCGCGAACTGACAGCCGTGCGACTCGACATCGCACCCGATTTTGCCATTGGGCCGTTTTTCAGTCGCGATGTTGCAGGAGATACCGAGCAGAATTTCGGAGGTGCGATTTCTGCGACCGTCCCGCTATGGGATTGGAACATCGGAAACATTCGCAGCGCCAAGGCGCGCCTTGAGGCCGCCGCCGCGTTAAGGGTGAAAGCCGAGCGCGACACCGAAGCGCAAATCCTGAGCCGCCTGAAAGCCTACGAACTCACCCGGAGGCAGTTGGGCATGATTCCCTCTGAGCTTCTGAAAAACATCCGAGAGGCATCGACTCTTGCCGACACGCAATTCCGCAACGGCTCCATCGGCGCTCAACTCTACCTCGACACGCAGTCCGCCTATCTGAATTCCCTGCGAGCTTCCCAAAATGCCGTGCTCGACGTATGGCGCACCCTGCTCGACCTGAACCTCTTGACTGGCGGTCGGCTCGACGCATCTAAGGAGGCAAAGCCATGAAAAACTACATCATCAAACTTTTGGCCCTCGCTTTGTTGGCCGTCATCGTCGGCTGTGGGCCGAAGGCCACCGAACACGCTAAAGACGACGGTCACGGCCACGCCGAGGAAGAGGGCGGCCACGACGATCATGGCGAGGAAGCCGGAGGCGCCAAGTTCGCCGAAGGGAAGGGAATTGCCCTCATGGACGAGACCAGAAAGGCCATTGGGCTTGAAACGGTCGAGGCCGAGGAGCGCAAGCTCACCCCGGTCGTGTCCATTGAGGCGCAGGTTTTTCGTGCTGCCAATGAGCCATCCCGTGCGAATGGCGAACAGACCGGCTCTGCGTATGCCGCCGCGCTTCTGCCACCCGCTCTCGCGGAGAAACTAAAGCGCGGTGATACCGCCACGCTCAAGACGCACGAAGCCGAATACCCGGCCACCGTGTGGAAAATTGATCCGGCCTCCAAGGATGCCGTCAACAACGAGGAGGTCATCATCGAAATTCCCGACTCGCAGAACACTCTGCATGTCGGCGATTTCGTTTCGGGCAGCGTCACGGAAACGGGCAGCACGGAGTCTGTCGTGGCAATCCCGCGCTCCGCTGTTCTGGACACCGCCACGGGCAAGTTTGCCTATGTGCAAAACGGCGATCATCTCCTTCGGACGCCTGTATCCACCGGCGCGGAAAACGCCGACTTCATTGAAATCACGGACGGTTTGTATTCGGGCGATGTCGTCGCCAGCAAATCCGTCGAAACGCTCTATCTCATCGAACTGCGCGCCACCAAGGGCGGCGGACACTCTCATTAAGTTATGATCGAAAAAATTATCGAATTCTCCATGCGCCAGCGGGTTTTTGTCCTGCTCGGAGCTGTCGCCTTGCTTGCTGCCGGGCTTTGGTCGGCCACACGCCTGCCCATTGATGCCGTTCCCGACATCACGAACATCCAAGTCCAAATTAACACCGAGGTTAAAGGTCTCGCCCCGGAGGAGATCGAAAAACTCGTCACCTATCCGCTGGAGATGGAGATGTTCGGGATTCCCAACATGACCGAACTTCGCTCCCTCTCGAAGTTCGGGCTTTCCCAGGTCACGCTTGTTTTCGAGGAAGGGACGGACATTTTCCGCGCCCGCCAACTCGTGAGCGAGCGTTTGCAAAACGCGGTGGACGACTTGCCGTCCGGTGTATCACCCAAGCTCGCGCCCATCACTACCGGCCTCGGTGAAATCTATTACTACGTGGTGGACTATGCGCCCGGTTACGAGGGGCCGGACAAGCCGAAGTCCCGCGCGGAGCAGTTGATGGAGTTGAAGCTGATTCACGATTTCGTCGTGAAACCTCAGCTTCGTAGCGTGCCTGGCATCGCGGAAGTCAACGCATCCGGCGGCTTCGAGAAGCAAATCGTCATTCTGCCTAAGCCCGAAAAGCTTTTGGCGAGCGGCGTCACGTTCAAGGAGCTTTCCGACACCATCGGCGAAAACGTCGAGAATGCGGGTGGCAGCGTCATCCAACTTGGCGGCGAGCAGATCGCGATTCGCGCAAACGGCCGGGTTCAGTCCGCCGAGGAAATCGGCAACCTGCCGGTGAAGTTCCGGGCCGGAGCGGAGCCGCTTCGCGTCAAAAATCTGGCCGATGTCGAAATTGGCAAAAACATCCGCACGGGGTCGGCGACGTATAACGGACACGAAGCGGTCCTTGGCGCGGCGCTCATGCTTGCGGGCGAGAACAGTCGCATCATCGCCCAGCGCGTGGACGAGCGCATGAAGGAGATTCGCGCGAAACTCCCTCCCGGCGTGGAAATCACGACCGTCTATGACCGCACGACACTCGTGGACAGCACCATTGCCACGGTGGAAAAGAACCTGTTCGAGGGCGCGATTCTCGTTGTCGTCGTGCTTCTCTTTCTACTCGGAAACTGGCGTGCCGCCCTCATTGTATCGGCGGCGATTCCGCTTTCGTTTCTTTTTGCCATTACCGGCATGGTGGAAACGAAACTCTCCGGCAACCTCATGAGTCTTGGAGCGGTCGATTTCGGGCTCATCATTGATGGTGCGGTTGTCATGGTCGAAAACATCGTGCGCCGTTTGGGTTTGCGGCAACACGAGTTGGGGCGCACGTTGAACACCGCAGAAAGACTGCACACGGTGCGGGATGCGGCGAAGGAGGTCGGTCGCCCGATGTTCTTCGGAGTGCTCATCATCACCATCGTTTACATCCCATTGCTTTCGCTCGTCGGGGTTGAAGGCAAGATGTTCAAGCCGATGGCGCTCACCGTCATCTATGCCCTTGTCGGCGCGCTGATCCTCACGCTGACGCTCATGCCGGTTCTGTGCTCCTACTTCCTGCGGGGCAAGATCAGCGAGAAGGACAACTTTGCGATCAAGTTTTTGAAGGCAATTTACGAGCCGACCCTTCGGCTCGCGCTTCGGTTTCGCTTGTTGTTTGTGAGCGGGGCGGTCGCACTTTTCGTCATTTCGCTGCTGCTTTTCGGGCGTCTTGGCGCGGAATTCATCCCGCAGCTCGACGAAGGTTCCTTTGCGGCGCACATGATTCGCACCACCAGCATCGGCCTCGATGCGTCTGTCGCGATGCAGGAGCGAACCGAGCAAGTGCTCAAAGAAAAGTTTCCCGGTGTGGCCTACACGTTTTCGCGCATTGGGACGGCGGAGGTCGCCACCGATCCGATGGGGGTGAACGTCGCTGACACCTATATCTTTTACAAGCCTCTCGATGAGTGGCCGAAGATCGACGGGAAAGCGGTCACGAAGGACGATCTTGCCAACCGCATGAGCGCGGAACTCGGCATGCAGGTTCCCGGTCAGGCTTACCTTTTTTCCCAGCCCATCGAGATGCGATTCAATGAAATCCTCGAAGGCACACGCGCCGACATTGCCGTGAAAGTCTTCGGCGATGACTATGCCGAGATCGAGAAGATTGCCGGCGAAGTCCGCGAGATTCTGGAAAAGGTTCCCGGCGCGGCCGATGTCGAATTCGACGCGCTCGGCAAAGCCCCGCTGCTGGAAGTGACGCCAAACCGTGAGGCGATGGCGAAATACAATGTCCATGCGGATGAAATCAACCAAGCCGTCGAAAACGCGATGGCTGGAGGCGAACCCGGCGTCATCATCGACGGCAACCGTCGCTACCCGATCATCGTGCGAATGCCGGAAACGCTCCGGGCAAAGGTCGAAGAGATGAAAAAACTTCCGCTACGCACATCCGAGGGCGGGCTTGTGACGCTCGGACAGGTGGCGGATTTCACGGTGGACGAGAAGGTCAACAGCATCGCCCGCGAAATGGGCCAGCGCCGCGCGGCGATCATGGTGAACCTTCGCGGTCGCGACGTGGAAAGTTTCGTTCTCGAAGCGCAGAAAAACGTCGCCGAGATGGTGAAACTTCCAGCCGGTTACACCGTCGAGTTTGGCGGGCAGTTCAAGAACCTTCAGGAGGCGCGTGCGCGTTTGACGATCATCGTCCCGGTGGCGTTGCTCATCATCTTCCTGCTGATCTTCATGGCCTTCGGCAGTCTTCGTCAGGCCCTCCTCATCTATACCGGCATCCCTCTCGCCGTGACGGGAGGGATTTTCGCGCTCTGGCTGCGCGGGATGCCATTCAGCATCAGCGCCGGTGTCGGGTTCATCGCCCTGTCCGGTGTCGCCGTGCTCAACGGCCTGATGATGGTGAGTTATTACAACCAGCTTCGAGAAGCGGGAAAGTCCCTGCTCGATTCGGTGATCGAAGGTTCGCTCACCCGACTTCGGCCCGTGATGATGACCGCGATGGTGGCGAGCCTGGGATTCCTCCCGATGGCGCTTGGCCACGGAGCGGGCGCGGAAGTGCAGCGGCCACTTGCCACCGTTGTTATCGGCGGAATCATCAGCTCCACGTTTCTCACGCTCGTCTTGCTCCCGATTCTCTACCAGTTCTTCGAGACCCACTTCGGGGGCCGCAAATCCAAGGAATCCTAAATCATGAAAAAACTTATTTTCCTGTTCGCCTTCACGGTTGCTCCCGCATTCGCGGAAGAACCGGCATTCACGCCCGAGCAACTTGTGAACATCGCCATTTCCGACAACCCGGAACTGCAATTCTACGAAAAACAGGTCGCTGCATTGCCGAAGCCCGTGCAGTCGGCAGCCCCGGAAATCGCACAGCCCCTCGATTTCCCGTCACGTCAGGCATTCCGCCGCTCCGTGTTGAATCTCGATACGGACCTTGCGCGTCTTTATCTCCCGGAATTCCGCTTCGTTCTCGCGAGTGAAGTGCGGCTCAAGGCAATGGAATACCAAGCGGCGACCGAATCAGCGGCGACGGCGAAAGACCTTGCCAGCCGCATTACCGCGCTCGTCAAGATGCTGGAAGAAAGGCCCGCCGCTGGCGTGGAATCGCTCATCGAGCGCCGGATTCTTGAGGGGGCCGCGCTTCCCTTCCTTCGCACGGCTGCGGAATCGTCCATGCGTGCAAAGCTGCTTCGCACGGAACTAAACGGTCTAATCGGAAAAAAGCCTGACACGGCATTGGTCGTGACTGGCAGCAGCGTGTTGCCACCGCAAAGCACCGCGCAAAATTCCACGGCTCCGCTTATTTTGAAAATTCGGGAAGCGGAAATCGCCCGAGGGCTGACCGGTCTCGACGCCGCCAGCGAAGTCGAATCCTTCGCAATCGGAGGATGGTTCACCCGCGAGGGGCTTGGCGCATCGGAAGCGTTCGAGGGAGTTACCCGGCCCGGTCCGACTTCCGGGGCCACCGTGAAGCAGACCAGCGAGCGCCTGATTGATGACGCCCGCCGAAAGATGGCCCGAGAAACAGCGCAGCGGCAGGCCGCCGTCGATGCGGCGCGTGAGGTGGTAAATGCGATTCCGCCCAAGCTCATCGAAAATCTGCAATCGGCCTCCGACCTTGCGGAACGCCAATACCGAGTAGGCGCGCTCGGCGTCAATCTGCTTATCGAGATTCATCGCGAATACCTCGATGCCTTGGAAGCCCGCAACGAAGCAGCCATCCAAGCATGGCGCAATGCGCTCGATCTTGAGTTCCTTTCACTGTCTGCAAGCGGCCAGCCCAACGGAAAAATCACCGTTGATCCTAAGCAATGAAAGTCGCGATAGCAGCCAATTCAATCGGATATACCGCTGGCGGCGTGTCGGCGGCTTCCCGCGGTTTGGGGCGAATTTTGCTCTCGCGGGCGGCCTTGGTGACGATTGCCGGACTACTGATTTACAGCGGCTCGGAATTAGCATTCGATCCCCCACGCGACTTTTTCAACTTCATCGCGCATCACTTCGTGCATGTAGCGGTAATCGGTTTGGGAGCGTGGCTAGCCTGCTGGCTTGCATTGAGAAAGAACGTCCTCATTCCGGTTGAAGCCATCGCTCGTTACCTATCTCGGTTCCGGCATGGCAGAATCGAGCGACTCGTCTGTGAAACGAAGGCGACCGAAATAGAGGCAATCATCACGGGCATTAACCAGCTCGCGGAGCGATTGAAAGCCACATCACCCGATGACCTGAATGCCGCACTGACAGCGGTGCAGGAGCTACGAGTTCATTTGAACCGAGTTTCGGCTACCGACCCGGAAACCAAAGTTCCGGTTATGCGTGCTCTGACCCGGTTGGAATCCTCGCTTCTGCTTCTGCTCTGCAAAGAGCCCCCTACGAAAGAATAAGAAGCCATGCACTCGCATTTCCCGCATCCCATCGACCGCGTGATTATCCTGCGCGTTCACAATGAACCCGATTCGGCGGACATTGAGACGGTGCGGAGCTTGTTAGAAAACCGCGTTAAAGAGTGCGGGAGTATATGGGTGCTTCTCGACGCAGATTGCTCAGAGCAGGCATTTGCCCATTGGATTGCATCATCTTTTCAAGAATTTGGCACCGAGAGTATCGAACGGCTCGCCATTGTCGGCAAAAAGATAAAATTACCAACCGGGACTTGGAAAATGTCCGCCTCGCCGGAGGCAGTTAGGCAGTTCACGCCAGCCCAGCGGGAGCAGGCTTTACTCTGGATACAAACCGGGGGTGACGCATGACGATCTACAAATGTTTATGGGAAGCGTGGTCCGCGCTCGCGCTTGAAACATGGCAGGTGGTCGTCGTCCTGTCATGGGGGCTGATACCGATTGTCTGTTCAATTTGGGTCTGGCGCGTTCTTAGGGCGGTGGGAACGGCGGTTCCTGCTGAACTACCTAACGAGGAAGCATCATTTGCGCTGCAATTTCGTCATCGGACTTATCTCGAAATAGGACGAGCTAACGCCTCTCGGAGAACCGTCACAATATCGAAACCACCGTGCTCTCCGCATTCGCGAAAGACTTCGGTTAACCGTAACCACGCACCCAAAGCGAAAAGATCGAGGAGAAGATATGAGCGATAAACATCACCATCATGATTCCGAAGAAACTCAGACGGAAAATGTTAAATTGGACGGCCCCGAATATACCTTCGGCGTGTCGGGGATGGATTGCTCAGAAGAAGTTTCCGCTATCGAGCGGGCTTTGAAGCCTTTGCCCGGCGTGGTGGGAGTTCGTGCCGAAATCGTCTCGTCAAAAGTGACCGTCTATCACGACGGAAGCGCCACGCGGGAGCAAGTAGCCGCCGCAATCACGAAGGCCGGTGTTACCGTTCAGGAACCCAATCAAACAGAGTCTAGTGGAAATTGGAGGGCCTTCCTTGTCGCGGCCTCCGGTGTGGCAACGGGTATCGGGTTGATTCTGCAATGGATGGGATTCAAGGCGATCTGGCAGGCTGATCTAGCGTTCTTCTTCGCGATTCTCGCCGGAGCCATCCTGATCTTGCCAAAAGCGTTGCGCTCTTTGCGCACCTTCACCCTCGACATCAATGTTCTCATGGTTATCGCCGTCATTGGTGCCGTAGCTATTGGTGAGGCCGCCGAGGGGGCCGCTGTCGTCTTTCTGTTCGCCCTTTCAGAATTACTCGAGTCGTGGAGCGTGGGACGCGCCCGGCGGGCCATTCAGGCTCTCATGCAGCTTACGCCCGATACCGCGTTAGTCCGCCGCAATGACGCATGGGTTGAGGTGGACGCGCGGGAAGTTCAACTCGGTGAAATCATCTTAATCAAACCCGGTCAGAAATCCGCCGTTGATGGAGAAGTCAGCGTTGGCAATTCCGCAATGGATCAGTCGCCGATTACCGGCGAGTCCATTCCCGTTGAAAAGAAACCGGGCGATCCGGTGTTCGCGGGAGCTATCAACGGAGAGGGATCTTTGGAGGTTTGGGTGACTAAGGCAGCGGAGAACACGACTGTTGCCCGCATCATAAAAATGGTGGAGGAGGCGCAGCAGCAGCGCGCGCCCGCCCAGCGGTTTGTTGATGCTTTCGCAAAAATCTACACTCCCGCCGTAATGGCGATTGCCGTTGTCCTCGCCATTCTGCCACCGCTTTTCTTTGCCCAACCTTGGGACGTGTGGATTTATCGAGCCCTTGTCTTGCTTGTTATTGCGTGCCCCTGCGCCCTGGTAATCTCTACGCCGGTAAGCGTCGTGTCCGGTCTGGCTGCTATGGCCCGTGCGGGGGTTCTCATAAAAGGAGGCGCTTATTTGGAAGCTCTGGCGAGCCTGCGTGCCCTTGCGGTGGACAAAACCGGCACAATCACCGAGGGCAAACCTCGTGTCCAAGAAGTCATTCCGTGGAATGAAACTCCCGAAGAGGAAATTCTCCGCATTGCCGCTGGCCTTGATGCACAATCCACTCATCCGTTGGCACAGGCGGTTGTAACTTACGCTAAGGAGAAGGGAATCGAACCCGATGCCGCGACTGATTTCCAATCCGTCACAGGACGTGGAGCGAAGGGCACTATCGGCACTCACGCTTACTTTGTCGGCAACCACCGGATGGCTCACGAACTCGGCGTTTGCTCGCCGGAACTCGAAGCCAAACTTTCAGAGATCGAGGCTTCCGCCCGATCCGTCGTAGTCGTTGGACACCAACCGCACGCAGATTGCGCTGGTGAAGTGCTCGGCATCCTCGCCGTGGGCGATACCATCCGCGCAGAAGCGCGCGAGGCCATCGCCGCTATTCATTCCGCTGGCGTGAAAAAGGTTGTTATGCTCAGTGGCGACAACACCCGCACAGCACAGGCCATCGCTGGACAGGCCGGAATTGATGAAGCATACGGAGACCTTCTGCCCGATCAAAAGATTGAGAAGGTTCGCAGTCTAGCTCAGTCCCACGGCGGGGTTGGAATGATAGGCGATGGCGTAAACGACGCGCCAGCCCTCGCTGCCGCGACGGTCGGTTTCGCGATGGGTGCGGGAGGCACCGACACTGCTATCGAGACAGCCGACGTGGCGCTCATCAAAGACGATCTTCTCATGGTCGCCAAAGCGATTTGCATGGGCAGGCGCGTGGTTGGAGTCATCAGGTTCAACATCATCTTCTCACTCGCAGTTAAAGCCGTCTTCCTCGTTCTCGCCCTGCTTGGTGATACGTCGCTCTGGCTCGCCGTCCTTGCTGATACCGGCGCTACGCTTCTTGTGGTTGCCAATGCCCTTCGACTCCTAAGCCCCACCCGCCAATGACGAAATGCACCGCTCTCCCAAATATAAACGAAAAGCTTGGCGCAGGACGAAACCAACGGCCCCCGGTTTTCGTCTTCCCTGGTCGAGCAGCCTTCGCGCGTCTGACGACTCATCCGACCGTCTCACCCGCAAGGAAAGCATTGTTTTCGCAGCCATCATCATCGCTGTGCTTGTCGGGGCCTTTTTTCTTTTTAATGCCCTCACCAGTTGGGGTTCAGAACAAAAGCGGGAGGAATACCTTGAACGCCTGCGTGCCAATTATTCGCTCAGTGAAACGCAGGTCGCTGCGATTCGCAAAATTGAAGCCGAATACCACGGCACCGGCGGGGTCTTCTTTCGACCCTCGCATAATTATGACGAGGAAACGTCCCACCGAATCACAATCAGTCAACAAATGCCTCCTGACGCGGCAGTAAGATTTCTTGCCGATCAAAAAGGCCAATCTCCAACCATCGGACGCTCACGCCATTGAGTATTTTACCTAACCCTAAACAACACACATCCATGAAAAAAATAATCCACTCCACACTCGCCCTGTTCCTGATCGCCTCCACGGCTTTTGCCGAAGAGGGACACGACCATAACAAAGTCATCCCCGGCCCCAAAGGGGGGAAAGTTGTCGAAGTAGAGGGCGGCCACGCTGAATTTTTTGTCCAGCCGGACAAGAAGGTGAGCATCAGCTTCTACGGGGAGGACATGAAGCCCGTCCCGCCCGCCGAGCAAGCAGTGACGGTGATCGCCGAGGCTCCCGCTGGGAAAACGAAGCTGGAATTTGATAAGACCGCAGACGGCCTTATTTCCAAGGAGGTTCTTCCAGAAGGTGACGGCTACCGCATCGTTCTGCAAATCCGCAATACAGCCGATGCCAAGCCTCAGAACTTCCGCATCGAATATCACACCGAAGTCTGCGGGAAGTGCAACCGCGCAGAATACGCCTGCGTTTGCACCGGAGACGGACACGGGCATTGACCAGTCCGATGTCACCGGAGCTTGAGCGATTTATCGGAAAGCGCCCGGTGCGCCGCGCCGTCGTTGAGGCGGCGCTGGCCGCCACCGGGGTCTTTTCCGCTGAAGAACTTCATGCGTTGACCCGTCGCCGTCAGCCAACGATTGGCCGGGCAACCATTTATCGCACACTCAGGCTCCTGTGTGACCAAGAGATTTTTCGGGAAATTCTTCTTAACAACGGAGCCCGTGTTTTCCAACGAGCCGATGAGTCCAAAACGGTTCTTTGGATATGTGAGGACTGTTCCACTATTCACCCGTATCCCACGGATGAACTTAGCGTCACCCTGTGCAAACTGGGCGAGAAGATCGGCATTAGAGCCGCCGAGGTGGCAGGCGAAATCCGGTTCCGCTGCGAGCGCATGCGTCTTCATGGAACATGCCGATTCGCGGGCAAAGCAGGCATACACGCGTAGTCGTCCATCGCCAGGAATACGGTGATCGCGTGCATATTGCTTTAGTCCCCCAGAACGCTGGCGAAATGGGATCCGCCGCGTCGCCATCCAAAGGATCGCTTTGATCACCCCGGAGCCGAAGGCCGCGAAAAGGGCATGCGTTAAGCCTCGCAAGAAAGAGTCCGCCAAGTGGCAAACTGGTTTGCTTGCTGAATTTCTGCATGATGGATGATGGCATTTTCCGTCTGCGATTAATGCTCGACCGTACTCATTAGTATACCGCTCCAGAAAATTGCAAAGCCACAACGAAAATGCCGCGGTCACTTTGCCGCCTGCACCGGCCCTCTTCTGAAGAAGCCGATGAAAGCCCGCAACGAGCATGTTCGATGAATCGTCTGCCATGGAGTTCCTGCATCCCTGAGCCGCCAGAAATCCACGGGAAAGGTCCCGATGGCGGCTTCCACCGAATGCCTAATCCAGAGTCCTTTTTTATTTTTCCACCTCCTCTAACTAACTTGAAGAGATATTGCCAAGGATGACTGGCTTTCGCCGGTGCATCTCCTGGTGCAAGCATAGGTCAGAGTGACATGAGTGAACTGATTCCTCGCTTCCCGAATAGTGCAGCAGATCCAACCGAAGATGTAACTGACGCCTGGCTCACTTTTGTGCGTGATCCCAACAGCGATCTCGGCCGGCTCCGTGAACAGATCGAAGCAATGGTGGGGCGACTCCTTTATCCGCGCACCTTGGGCGGATTTTTTGATGGCTTCTTCGAGCATATCGCTCGGGAAGCGACGTTGCTGACCTTGTCTCGATTTCTTGCCGGAAACAAAAAGTTACTCACTGCGACCGGAGCGGGAAATCGCCAAAGCGTCAACGCTCAGTTGATCCGTAGTATCTGGCTGGCCATGCAGGTCACCATGTGGCGGACACGATCACTTACCATCCGCGGTGCCGAAACCACCCCGGGATCTCAAGAGTTGAAGTCGATCAAATCTCTCCGCCGAAAGGTTGCAGCTCTTAATCTTTCCGACGAATAGCCCGTGCCGTCTTTCGACGACTCGGACTCCCTCAGCGAAAACTTTCCCCGGTGTTATGCCTAATGACACCGAAATTCACAGTAATGATTTTTCTGACCCGCTCACTAATCGCTGGATCGAATTTATTCAAGCTCCTCATGACGAGGATGCTCGAAACCGATTCGCCACAGAACTCAATGATCTGGTGCGGAAATTTCTCCGCCCGTCGACGCTGATTCCCCAACTGAGGAGCCTGAGCGAAGATCTCTGCCAGGAAGCCTGCCAGCTGCTTTTCTCGAATTTACTCAGGGGCAATCGATGTCTCGTTGCCGCAACCCGTGCCCGCCAGCACTCGTTGATCGCCGGGCAGCTTCGATGTTCTGTCTCGGCCGCCCTGCGGTTCGCCAAATGGAAGGTGCTCAAGAAACTCGCACGCCCTTTGGATCAACCGCAGCAGGCACAAGATCAACACGAAATAGCCAGCTGTCAGCACCCGGCGAACTTTGCGTCACTCCGTGAACTCCCGCCTGAGGCCCAGCAAAAACTCGTCTTGGACATGCTGCATCAGGCGGTGTGCGAACTACGCCTCAACTCCGATCATGCAGAACTCGCTCGCACCCTCCTCGAAAACGATCTGACCCAAGCCGATCTTGCTCGCTCTCTCGGCGTCTCCCGGCAGGCCGTCTCCCAGCGACTCAATCCCGTGTGGCGGTATCTCCGCCAAGCAATCAATGACCAAGAATTCCCACTCTCATGAACCACCCCACATCACTCATCCGTAAACGAAAATTTGCCATTGCAACCGGCAAAGCCAATTTTGAACTGAGCCGTTACACCGCCGGCAAAGTCAAAACACAAGACACCACACTCCTCGTCATTTCGAGGACGGAGGTCGAAGCCTGCGACCTCTCGCGATTCTTGGGATCCTGCAGCCCCAAGCACCAGGATCATCGATTAGCAAGTCTCCACGGCAAAGTGAGATTCACGATCGACGGTTACGACAACGATCCGGAGCCGCTCTGTGCGATACCCAGTGTGCGGAAGTTTTACCGCCTTTGCCATGAGCGCTGGCCGTGTTGGTCGTTCTTCGCCGATCTCGAGAGCGAGTGTCTTGGGATGGTCGCCGCCTGTGTTGTGCCCAATGTGTCCCTTGTCCAACGGCCTCGTCGAAAGGTCGAAGTCACGATGCTGCAGCCAGACCTGATTACCTTTTTCGAGTTCTGTCTTCCTGCTGCGGCCTATCTCCATTCCCGGCTGGGGATCGACAAATTCGCGGGGATGAAACTTCTCCAACGCGTCTCCTACTACCTCCAGTTACCGGACTGACAGACCAAAAACTCACATTCCAAAACGATCAAGCTCCCTCGTTAATTTTTCATCCGCAACCCGCACCCGTGACCACACACTCCAACTCACCACAAAAGTATCAGGACCTGATTCTCCGGCCTGAATTCCAACACCTGAAACTTAATTTTCCACATGGTATTACTTGGATTCGCATCCTCCCCGGCCTCGGCAGCAGCGCTTACGGCTGGCTCCTTCCGATTCTTGCGCTCGAATTTCCCGGAGGACGCTTCGTTCATCCTGCGAGTTTCGATCCAAACAGAAGATCGGCCTACGATGTCGCGCGGGATTGGTTCTTGCGGCACGACCCAAGTTCGCTGTGCTCAAAAACCAACAAGACAGGATTTCGCCTGAGGCCAGTCCGAATGTGCGCGTGCTGGGCCGTCGAATTCTCCGAGACAGAAATCCATTCCCTGCGTTTGGTTCTCGAAAGTTTCAGCAACGGATCAACAGGGCCGGTCGGCCTCGCTCACAAAATCTGGTGGAAAATTGTAGAGAAGGACGAAAACGGCGAACGCATGGGTGACGCGATTCATCCCACGAATGGCGTTATGATTTCCGTTGAACGTCACAAACGTAAAGGTGCCGCCCCGCTGGATTGGATACGGCTCGGGCGAATTCCGCGTTGTGTGGATGAAATGCTCGAAACGGTGAGCCCCGTGGAAGCCTCGGCTCTACGGCCACTCGAGGAGGTTATTTATCAGCCGACGGTGGACGAACAATGGGAGTATTTGGGACGTCTGGTCACCCATGAACTCGCTGCGCGGATCCGCATCTGGGACCGGGAGCGGCAATAGGACTGGGAAAAGGCAGCTGACATTATCATGTTATGATGTTACGATGTTATCGTTATCCATGAATGCGGTCATCACAAAGGAAGATGTTCTAAACGCCCGCAATGCCCTTTTGGCGAAAAATAAAAGGCCCGGTCCGAGGACGATATACACTCACTTGGGCCGCGGGAGCCTCACGACCATCACCAAGCTGCTTCGAGAGATCGAAGCCCAGTCTCCAAAGCCCACAAACGAGCCTGAGGTGCAGGAAGCGTTCCAGAAATTTTGGTCAATCGCGGCGAAGGCCGGCAAAGACGAAGCCGAAGCTCAAATCAAGGAACTGAACGAGACTCAGCTCGGGTTGATGGAGGAGAATGACCGATTGCAGGCGGAGCTTCAGGCTTCTGAAGAACGAGCAGCCATGCTTGAGAAATCACACGCAGGTTTGACCGAGGACCTTCGGAACGCCTTGGAAGCAGCCGAGAAGGCCCGTGTGGCCGGAGAGTCCTACACGACGAAATTTGCCGAAGCGCTTGAGCGGATCGAGAAAATTCAAGCCGAGCACGCCGCAACCCTGAAATCTGAACGCGAAGAATCTGAAAAGCACATCCAAAACCTCCGCGCAGAACTGGCTTCCGAACACGCTGGACACACGGCCGCACAGAGCAGAATCCATGAACTCGAATTGGCTCTTGCGAGGGCGGAGGCAAAACTCGAATCCGCAGGTCTGTTCCCCAAAAAAGATGTCGGTGACACGGAAAAATCCCAAAATACAGTTCAGTCCAACAAACATTCAAAAAAAACATGAGCAACAACAACAAGAGATCCACTAACTGGGGCGAGATCACGGTTCTTGCCACCGGCCTGAACAGCGAAGAAAAAATCAAATCCGCCGTTGTGGATTTGGCTGCCGAGCGGTTCCAGATTGAAATCAAAGGCAATCCCGACTTCAGCAACGCCACCACCGGATACGTATTAAGCCGGGAGGGAGACCTTGAGCGTTGGGTCTATGTGGGGAGCATGGAACCAGCCGACTCGGAGAAAGTCCAAATCCTGACCATTGGTCCAGGAGGCTCATCGGAGATCAACGAGGAGGACTACTACGAACCAGACGAGGAAACAGGCGAGATCCCACGTGATGAGCAGGGCAAGCCGACCTCAGAATTGCTTTCCGTGCATGACGTTATTGATGATACGGAGGCATGGATGGCTGACGCAGTTTCCGCTGCCCTTGAAGCTTGGCGGCGTTGGAACGATTGAAGGCCGCCGTCAGGAACAACCGGGGCGCTTTGGTCGGCTTACCAACACCAAGTTGCCCGTTCTGACACGTGCATTCTCCTCGGTTCCCGAGGGAAATCAGACTGCATCAATGCCGTAGCGTCCGCTTCGCGAAACCGCGGCTTTTTGTGAGGCAATCGACCTGTCTGTCACATCCCAAAACCTACGCTGAAAGACAGGCCATGCTGCAAATTTGCTGCACTCTTCCGTAAATCCTTGATTATCAGGGGAGCGGGTGAAGGGAATCGAACCCTCGTATGCAGCTTGGGAAGCTGCCGTTCTACCATTGAACTACA
>JACSRU010000063.1 GCA_014879575.1 Chthoniobacterales bacterium
CGATACGCCGTCCGCTCCCTCTCCGCCGCCAAACCCTCCTTCTCCTCCGCTTCGTGAATTGGCCGTGCACGGAAACGCACCCGGCTGCGCTTCTCCTTCAACTCCTGATCGGGTTTGGCAACATGGTGGGCAGGAACCCGTATGTTGTGACGGAGAGGGATCACCAGCACGTCAACCTGTTCGGCGTGGTCGTGGGCGAATCTTCGCGCGGGAGAAAGGGCGCGTCCTGGGGGCATATCCGGTTCTTGCTTCAACTGTGCGATGCAGGCTGGGAATCCTCCCGGATCATGGGGGGGCTGGCATCCGGCGAGGGAGTGACTACGGAATTGAAAGACCGTGCGGAGGGAGACGGGGGGCCGCCCCAAGACAAGCGGCTGCTTCTCATGGAAAGCGAGTTCGGGAGCGTTCTCCGGGTCATGCAGCGCGATGGGAGCACGGTTTCTGCAATCGTCCGAAATGCTTGGGACACCGGAACACTTCGCAATCTGGCGAACAAGAACCGCGATAATAAAGGGGTAGCTCTCCGGGCCAGTGATTGCCATATTTCCATTATCGGACATATCACCCGCGCGGAGTTGTCAAAGCTGCTGGATGAGAATGATTCCGCCAATGGGTTTGCCAATCGGTTTTTGTGGGTCCACTCCTCCCGCACCAAGCTGTTGCCGGATGGGGGAGACATTCAAAGCGTGGACTTCTCAACAGAAATCAAAATGCTGCAACTCGCGATTCGCATGGCGCAAGGCAAGGGGGAAATGCAGCGCACTCCAGAAGCGAGGGAATACTGGCATGACATTTACCCGGAGCTGACAAAGGACCACCCCGGACGGTGGGGGCAAGTAACCAGCCGGGGAGAGGCGCAAGTTGTCCGCCTTGCTCTCGTCTATTCTCTGCTCGACGGAGGGGAGCATATTGCTCTGTCCCATCTGAAAGCGGCGGAAGCTGTCTGGAAATATTGCAGTGAGTCCGCGCGGTGGGCGTTCATGGAATCCCGGTTTTCCAAAAACGCACAAAGTATCCTCAATGCCTTGGATCAAGGTCCGCTGTCACTGGCTCAAATCTCACGGGATGTTTTCAACAAGAACGTCAATCGAAACCAAATTTCCGACTGCATCCGGGAAATTGAAAACGAAATTATCATCGAGAAACAAACGACTGGCGGGAGGGATGCAACCGTTATCTCCCTGCGGACTCAACCGGAGGATGTAAACCCATGAACAAAACCAAAACGATTCAACACCGACAACCTGGCCGGCCTACGAAACGAAACGACGAAACCATGCGGATTCTCTTTGAGGCGGCAGCTACTGGCGCACCGATAAAATCCTGCTGTGCGGCGGCGCGGATCAGCGTTGACACCCTCAACACTTGGAAGGAATCCGACCCGACAATCCAAACCCAATTCGATGAGGCGCGGGAGCGTGGCCGGGTTGCGGCACTCTCCGCACTTCAACAGGCGATAGGTCAAGATTGGCGGGCGGCTCAAGCATGGCTTCAACTCTCATTCCGTGCGGACTACTCACCTCGGGCAGAAATCACCCTTGAGGCTGGCGAGGGAGCACAGGCACTCGTTATTGATGCGGCAAGGCTTGCGGCAATGCAGGCAGGCTATAAAACCTTTCGAGAGTCCATCGGCTCCGGGGGAGTATAAAAAGTGGAAGCGGCACGGGGTCATAATGCCCACGAAACAACCGCTTCCGATTCCAATAAACTCCAACCACAGGAACGCGTCAACCCTCGCTTCTGCACAGAGGGGGATTCATTTGCTCAAAAAATGAGAGAGGCCGGGAGTCATAATGCTCACCAGTTAGACGCCTCTCCAATCGGATCATCTACCACCCCAAGCGCGAAATCAAGCGCCGGACTGTTTTGGGGAGGGAGATGGAGACAGAGGAAAGCCGGAAGGCAGGCGGTTGTTGTATTGGCGCATCTGGCGTTCGGCATTATTCCGTTCTTCAAGGTTCTTTCGGCACAGTTCATCCCAAGCATCGCGTGATCGGCTTTCTTGAATACTGATCCAAGTCGCCACCCCAGAGACTGCCAGAGCAAGAAAACAGACAATCAGCAAGGCAAGCAGGAGTCGCTTTCGGTTTCTGTGTATGTAGTCGGAAACCTGGGGCCATTTCCACAGCAGGACGAAGGGAACAAAATTGAGTGCAAGCAGGACGGCAAAACCACGAGGAAAGTCAACCCTCACCTCTCGCGGGCTCCCGGCAAGGACTGACTGCCGAAATACGGGGACCGTCGCCCATTGGGTAGCGGCTCCCGGCGCGGTTCTTTGCTTTTCCATCATTGGGGGAAAAAAGAGGACGGCAGCGGTGGCTGCGACAATCCAACCCCAAAGAAGAATCTTCACGAAAGCGAGTAAATCACTCGCACCTCTGTTACTCAACCATGCTTTTCCCCCGGTTTTTCGTGGCAGCTACGCGCGGGCGGGATGCGGTTTCCTCCCTTCCGGCATCAAAAACCAAGGGGGGGGCCTTGCGATAAAATCACCAAGCAGCTACCAAACCACAAAATATTTTCACCCCTCATTTTGCGTTGTAACTCCCTGATTATCAGGGGAAGCCGAAGGCGGGGTTCGAACCCGCGACCTATCGATTACGAATCGATTGCACTACCACTGTGCTACTTCGGCGTTTTCAAAAAATGGAGCCGGGGAGACAGATAACAGCTTGATCCGGAGTTCCGCAACTCCAACCTTTGATCAAAGGAAAAAAAACGGAGTTGATCAGGTTGTGATGCCGGCCTGGCATCCAGCCTCCAAGCCTCTCCATCTCAGCACGCTTTGTGCTGGTCGTCGAAATCGAGGTAAGTATAAAGCGTGAGGCTTTTCTCATAGGCATCGAGGAGGCGCATTGCTTCGCTCGGTTTGAGGCGGTCGGACTTGATCGCGGCGTCGGTTTGGGCCTTCATCCGTCGGGCGAGCTCGTTGACGTCCCACTGGGTGAGCGAAAGCACTTGTCCGACCGTGCTGCCCGGCAGCACCTCTTCGACGTAGTAGCCGGATTCCTCGTCTTCATCGAGGTAAATGTGCATTTCGTTCACGCGGCCGAAGAGATTATGCAGATCGCCCATGATGTCCTGGTAGGCACCGGCCAGAAAGAATCCGATGTAGTAGGGCTCCCCCGGTTTCCAACGGTGCAGCGGGAGGGTCTCCTTCACATCCTGGAGATCCACGAACTTGGCGACTTTTCCATCCGAATCGCAGGTGATGTCCACCAGCGTGGCATTGCGGTCAGGTTGTTCATTGAGCCGGTGGATCGGCATCACCGGGAAGAGCTGCCCGAGAGCCCAATGATCGAGAAGGGATTGGAAGACCGAGAAGTTGCAGAGATATTGGTCGCCAAGCGCGATCTCCATTTCCTTCACCTCCTCCGGGACATATCGCATTTGGCGGAACATCTCGACAATGGATTCGGCAATCTGCCAGTAGATCGTCTCGACCCGGGCCTTCGCCCGGAGATCCAGCATCCCGAGGTCGAACATCGACTGCGCGCGCTCGCGGATTTCCTGCGCGTCATGCAAATTTTCCAGCCGGTTTTTTTTGTTCAAACCATTGCGGATTTCGAGAATGTCGCTCACGATCTGGGGGTCTTCCGGGGTCGGAACAACTGTCTCGGCCCGACGGTTCTTTTCGATCGAGCCGAATGTCTCGACGAGGAGCACCGAATGATGCGCGACAATCGCGCGTCCGCTCTCACTGACAAGCGTGGGGTGCGGCACGGACTCGGAATCGCAAACTTCCATCACCGTGTAAACGATGTCGCGCGCGTATTCGTTGAGAGAGTAATTGGTCGAGCTGTCAAAGGTTGTCCGCGATCCGTCGTAATCCACACCCAAGCCCCCCCCGACATCCAGATACCCGAGCGCATGCCCCATTTTCGAGAGCTTGGCATAAAAGCGGGCGGCTTCGCGGGTGGCACGCTTGATGGTGCGGATGTCCGGCACCTGCGAGCCCACATGGAAATGCACAAGGTTTAGGCAATGCGCGAGGCCCGCTGCATGGAGCACGTCGCTGGCCTCGACAAGATCCGCCGTCGAAAGCCCGAATTTCGCATTCTCGCCCCCGCTGGTTGCCCATTTGCCGGCCCCCTTCGAGAGCAGGCGGACGCGGAGGCCGATCATCGGCTCGACCCCCATTTCCTTCGAGACACGAAGCACATGGGCAAGTTCCTCAAGTTTCTCGACGACAAGAATCACCTTTTTGCCAAGTTTCCGTCCAAGGAGCGCATTTTGGATAAAACTCGTGTCCTTGTATCCGTTGCAGATGACCAGGCTGTCCGGGTCGGAGTGCAGCGAAAGGGCCGCGAGAAGTTCCGGTTTGCTTCCGGCCTCGATCCCAAAGTGCCAGGGCAATCCGGCATCCAAAATCTCCTCCACCACCTCTCGGAGCTGGTTCACCTTGATCGGAAACACCCCGCGATAGACGCCGCGATATCCCATCTCCGAGACCGCCTCCATGAAGGCCTTGTTAATGATCTCCACCCGGTCGCGCAACAGATCGTGGAATCGGACGACCATCGGAAATTGCACCGATCGCGATCGCGCCTCGCGAACGATCTCCATGAGGTCAATTTGCTCTCCATTCCGCTTGGGCCGGACAAAGACATTCCCCTTGGAATTGATGCCGAAATATCCCCCTCCCCACCGGTCCACATTATAAAGGGCAAGGGCGTCCCCGCTTTCAAAATTCGACATGCTTTAAAATAGGTTAGAAATTGATGGCCATGAGTTGTCCCTGCGTGACCGCGGCGGCCTCTTCCTCGGTCATCCACCGCTCCGCAAATCGTGGGCCCCAGGAGTCGGACACCGCGATCTCTCCGGTTTTTTCATTGTAGCCGATAATCATGCACACATGTCCCTGTCCGGGATCCACGCCAATTTTTTTCGCCGCCTTGCGGGCGGGTTCGATCATTTTTTTCCATTCCTCCGGATCGCTCATTTCCTTGCGTTGTCCCATGCGGGAATTCAAGTCGGCATTCACGGAGTCCATCGAATACATCGCCCACATGAGGGGAAGTCCCCGGTTGATATATTTTTCGACAGTGCGCACCGAGGGTTTTCCTGTTTCCGAGTCGAGTCTTCGTCCGCCGCGCACGATCGCCTCCCGGGCACCGTTTACGATGGCGGCCACAGAAGTCCCGCCGCCCGCCTCCGTATCTCCGGCCATCGCCAGGACATACATGTCGGCGGGAATGGCCATGTAGCGCATTGCCCGCTCCCATGTTGCGGGCACACAATACCCCTTCGGTCCCTGGTTCACCATCGGCATGTCCTTGAGGATCACGTCCCCGTTCGGGCGTTTTTCCACGCGGGAGAGCAGACGTTCCCGCAACACCGCATCCGGAATTCTCGCCTTGCCCTGGGCGTCGGCGATATCCAAGGGAAGAACCCGCAGCGCAACGTATTCGTCGCGCGGAGCCGCCAGAAGGATGGCATGTCCGTTCCAATTCCAGCGTTGGACGCTTTCCCGGGTCTGGCTGCCCTGGCCAAAGCGATCAGCGGTCGGTGGCCCGAGCAGGGACGTCAAAGCGGTCGAGAGCGTCCGGGCATCCTTTTGGATGGCCACCTTGAAATCCTTGACCTGCTTTTTCTGCTCTCTCTTCGCCTTCAAGTCGCCAGCCCCAGACACAAGCTCCACCGCATCCCCCTTGTTTGCGAACATCATCGAAAGACTGGTCGGGCGGTTCTCCTCCCCGTAGAGGGCCAGCGAATAGGGCCGGGCGCCAAGAACGGCGTCGGTCGCTCCGGGATATTTTCGATAACTGGAGTCTGTGGAGGTCATCGATTCCTCCGGCCATCCAAGCCGTGCGGACGTCGTCGCGACATCATCATCCCACAAGAGATCGTCCGCCCAGATGGGAATTTCGAACACCCCGTTCAATTCCTCAAAAGTCACGGCGCCTGCCGGACGCACGATGAGAAAAAGCAAAAGAAGACAGGAGAAAACTCGAGGAAGCATGTTCGTGGACACACTTGCACTCTCTCTGCCATGTCTTATCAAGTTTTTTCCTGCAAATTTTTCATGGCTTTGCAGGAAAATCCGATATCTGATTTTCCACAAATTCTTCCTCTTGCATGCGCGTTCTCTATTTTGATTGTTTTTCCGGAATCAGCGGCGACATGACCGTCGGCGCACTGCGTGATTTGGGGGTGGAGGAATCCATTTTTTTTCAAGCCCTTGCCGCGCTCGATCTCGGCGATGAAATCCACGCGCACTTTCACAAGGGAGCCCGCCAAAACATCGCCGGGATAAAATTCGAGGTGCATGCTCATGGGGTGCATGCAAGCCACTCCCACAAGGCCGACGACCACCCTCCGGGGCATGGCCAGCATCCCCAGGGACACTCGCACGGCCCGGGAAGCAAACCCCATTCGCACGGGCACTCGCACGGCCGCAACTACCGGACGATCCGCCAGTTGTTGGAAAAATCCCCGCTGCATGACGCTGTGAAATCCCGCGCGCTCTCGGTCTTTCAACGGATCGCCGCAGCCGAGGGGAAAATCCATGGCATCACTCCGGAGGATGTCGAATTCCACGAGGTGGGGGCGGCGGATTCCATCGCGGACATTGTGGCGGCCTGCGCCGGGATTCACGCGCTCGGTCCACTGCGCATCGAGGCGTCCGTTCCGATCGAAGGCACCGGCTGGGTGGAATGTGCCCACGGACGTTTCCCCCTGCCGGCTCCCGCGACACTCGAGATCCTTGCGGGGATTCCCCTGCGTCAGGTGGCGGAGGGCTCGGAATTCATTACGCCGACAGGCGCCGCCTTGCTCGCGGAGTTTTGCGAGCGATTCGGCCCGCTCAACGAAATGCAAATCGAACGCACAGGATACGGGCTGGGCACACGCGACACGCCACCACGCCCGAACGTCCTCCGGGCAATTTTGGGACGGACGGAGACTTCAGAGCAGACGGAAAGCGACATCATCTCACAGATCGAGACAAATCTCGATGATCTCACTCCGGAAATGGCCGCCGCCGCGATGCAAAAGCTCTTTCTGTCCGGCGCGCTCGATGTCTTTTTTACACCCGCTCAGATGAAGAAAAACCGTCCGGGTTTTGTCATCACAGTTCTCTCCCCCCCGGAGAAAACCGACGCGCTCATCAGAATTCTTCTCACCGAAACCAGCGCCTTCGGTGTCCGCATCCACTCCCCAAAACGCTGCAAACTTCGCCGGGAATTTCGCGATGTCGAAACCCCCTACGGTTCCGTGCGAATCAAACTCGGATTTCTTGGCGCAGACCTTGTTCAGGCGTCACCGGAATTCGAATCCTGCCGGTCGGTCGCGGAGACCGCCGCCGTCAGTGTCCGGGATGTCCATGCGGCCGCATGGAGTGCCGCGCAGCCTCTCCGCGTCAGCTGAAAAAATCCTTCAGCCGCTCGTAAAATCCCTTGTGGATCGGGCTGTTCTCCTCGCCGCAAAGTTCGGAAAATTTTTCCAGGGCCGTCCGCTGCTCCGAATTGAGCTTCGTTGGCACCTCGACCTGGACATGCGTAAAAATGTCTCCGCGCGCCGAACTCTGGAGTCCCGGCATGCCCTGTCCGCGCACGCGGAAGATCGCGCCGCTTTGGGTGCCGGCAGGAATTTTCAGGGTCACCGCCCCCTGGAGCGTGGGAACCCGAATCTCCCCGCCAAGAGCCGCCGTGGTAAAGGGCAATGGAACCTCGCAGCGCAGATGCAGTTTGTCGCGCACAAAGACATCGTGTTCCTTGACATGGAGCACCACGTAAAGATCGCCGGCTCCCCCACCCCGCAGCCCGGCTTCTCCACCTCCGGAACTCCGCAAGCGCGAGTCGCTGTCGATCCCGGGTGGCACCTTGATTTTCACGCGGGAAGTCTTCTCGACACGTCCGTCGCCATGACACGACTTGCAGGGCTTCTCGATTGTCTGCCCGCTGCCGTGACACTGGGGACAGGTTTGTGCCACCTGGAAAAATCCTCTGGAAGCGACAACCTGCCCCCGACCGCGACAGGTCGAGCAGGTTACCGCCTTGGAGCCTTTTTGCGCGCCGGTGCCCTTGCAGCTTTCGCAGGCATCGAGCTTCCGGATCTCGATCTCCTTCTCCGCACCGAAGGCCGCTTCTTCCAGTGTGATTTGCATATCGTAGCGAAGATCCGACCCCCGCTGCCGCCCGGCAGCATCCCCGCCGCCGCCTCCCCCAAAAATGTGATCGAAAATTCCTCCAGATCCTCCGCCGGCTCCAAAGACTTCCCGGAAGAGATCAAAGGGGTCGTGGAATCCGCCGCCTCCCCCGCCCATGCCGCCCTGCTGGAAGGCCGCGTGACCATACCGGTCGTAAGCCGCGCGCTTCTGGGGCTCCATGAGAACATCATAGGCCTCGCCGAGTTCCTTGAACCGTTCCTCCGCCGAGTGGTCCCCCGGATTTTTGTCCGGATGGAATTTGACAGCCAGCTTGCGATAGGAACGTTTGATCTCGTCCCCCGAGGAGGTTCGTTCGACCTCAAGAATCTCGTAGTAATCACGCTTGACGTTCATTCCGCAACACCTTTGGAAACGCTGACACTCGATGCGCGCAACACGCGATCCTTGAGCTTGTATCCCTTGCGCAGCAGGCGGACGACGCGTCCTTCGGGCACGCTCTCACTGAACTCCATGGTCACCGCTTCATGGCGGGTTGGATCAAAGACCTCCCCCTCCGCAGAAATCAACTCCACGCCCTGGGACTTCAAAAACTCCTGAAACTGGGATTGCACCATCGTCATTCCCTGAACAATCGAAGCCGTATCCGAGGCCGAACGTGCGGCATCCAGACCGAGTTCAAAATTGTCCAGAACGGGCAGCAATTTTTCCAGGAGTCCGAAATTTGCGTAGCGGATGGATTCTTCCTTATCGCGGATTGCCCGCTTGCGGAAATTCTCCAATTCGGCTTGCGCGCGCAGGGCCAGATCTTTGAACCGGGCGGCTTCGGCTTGAAAATCCGGCGTCTCCACAACCTCCGGACTCCCCGCTTCGGGAGTAGATGGCACCCCCTCGGAAGGATCAGAATCGGTTTTCTTCATGTTTTGGCAATGGCAATAAGGGTAATGTCGTCGTGTTGGGGATGCCGGCCCACGAAGCTCTTCACATCATCGGCCACATAGCGCACCACGTCGGCCGCGCCATGGGGCGCGCTCGCCTGCAGGCTCTGGACCAATCGTGGAAGACCATATTCCAACCCTTCCCGATCCAATGCCTCTGTCGCACCGTCGGTATAGAGCAGAATGCAATCCCCCGGCTCCAGCGTAAAGCTGAAGTCGGCGCACACTCTATTAAAGACTTCCCCGCTGTCAATCCCCAGCGCCATCCCTTTTGGCGTGAGCTTTTCGACTTCCCTGGTCGCCGCCCGATAAAGCAGCGGGGCATCGTGTCCGGCGCGGGCCAGGGTCACCCGCGAGCCACCCGTTTCGAGAATCAGGTAAGCCATGCTGATAAACATATCCTCCTTGATATCCGGGTAGAGTTGTTGGTTGACCCTCCGCAGAACCTCGGATGCCGAAGTTTTGTTGACGGCCTCACTTCGCAGCACGCTCCGGCACATGGCCATGATCAGCGACGCCGGCACCCCCTTTCCGGAGACATCTGCAATGGCCACCCCCAACCGAGTGGCATCCATCTGAATAAAATCGAAATAGTCTCCGCTCACCTGCCGCGCGGGAATGTTCACCCCACTCAAATCATATCCCGGAAATGTTGGCGGGGACGAGGGCAGGAGGAGACTCTGAATTTCCCTGGCAATCTCAAGGTCGTGATCCAAACGCTTCTTTTCCCCGGCTTCGAGATAAACGGCCTCGTTGTAGAGTGCAAAGGCCCCCTGCTCGGCAATGGCCTTGAAAACCTTCAAATCCGCCACGCTAAACGGTGTGCTCATGGGCCCGTTGGCCAAGCCCAGCACTCCAAGAATTTTCCGACGATAAACCAGGGGGGCAACCAGTGCGGAAGTCCCCCCACCCTGGGCTGCGGGGGATTCCGCCACATCAATCACGTGGGACTCCCCGCTCTCCCAGCAACGCCCGATGATCCCCTCCCCCCTCCGAACTGCGTGCAGCCGGAGAAAACTCTCCAGTGCCAGGGGAGTGGTTGCCGCCTGCTCCAGGATGTGACGGGGGACATCCACCAACGGGGGACAACCTTTTGAGATGAAGGCCGGCGAGAGCGTCGCATCATTTTTGTGTGTCAGGTAGAGGGTGCCTCCATGTGCGTCCAAAATCCGAACGGCACTCTCGACGATCAGGCGGTGGAGTTCCGAACTCTGGATTCCCTCGGAAAAGGCCTCGCCCAATCCATGCAGGAAATCAAAGACACGATCCTCTTCGACCTCGATCTTGATGCGTTGCCGCTCAAGTTCGCTGACCTTTTTGGTAAAGGCATTGAGAACCACCAAAAGGGCGGCGAACGTCCCAAGAAATAATACTAAATAGATATAGGTCCACATGTGCCCCGAGGGGGAAAACTATCCGAAACGAAATGCGCGGGATCAAGAATGATCCGCCTCAATCATCCGCCTCGTTCTCCTGAGCCAGCTCCTGCCGCAAATACTCCACGACATCCTTGAACTTCACCTCATTGTGCGGGTCCGCCTCGATCAGGGCCTCGTGCGCCTCCAGCACGGTTTCCCGGGCCTTCTCCGCGTCAACCGCTTCCGTCTCCGTCATCACCAGGGGCGCATTTGCGCCCGATCCGGCCTCCACGCTGAACAAATGATCCAGCCCGAGATTTTCAAAAAGCGAGGCATTGCGGGCGTTGACATTGACGGCGCGGAGCCCCCCGCGACCGACCTCACGAAGATTGAGGGCCACCCCGGCAAGCGTCCCCATGAACGTCGAGTCCATCAGCTCGCACTCCTGAAGATCGATCACAAATTCCCGATGGCCCCGCTGGATCATCTGCTTCACGAACTCCTTGACGCCGGGACTGTTCTGGAACGTTCCGCGGCCAAACACCTTCAGCCAAACTGTTTGTCCAAGATTTCCGACAAGAACCGATGAAGAAATACTCACGTGATACCGATTACAATCTGCTCTGTGGGGGCAGGAGTGTCAAATGTTGCCTATCTCCACATGAAAGACTGACGCAAGGCCACGATTTTTCCGTCCACGATTAAAAGGATCCGCCAGGACGTCACCCGGCCATTTTCAAGGTAATCATCCCCCGTCACTTGGAATGAAGATTTCCGGGTGCCCCGGACGCCCGGGTAATACCTTTCCTGCGCCATGACATGGTTGGAAAGGCCCGCTTGTCGGTATTCGAAACGAACCGTCACATCGGAGGGCACCTTTGCCCGCCAGAAAAAGTTGTAGTAGTGTCCGTTGCGATCCGCATACTCGTGGCTCTGTGTCGCACCCCAGTAGGTTCGCATCCGCTCGAAGTTGGCCGCCTCACTGGTCGTCAACGGCTGGATCTTCGTGTTGTCGTAGTTGATCTGCTGGACTTTTCGGAATTGGTAGGAATCATCCAACGCCAACGGCAGGACGTTCGCCCTTTCGAGCTTGTTGGCGGGTTCCTCGGGGGTCGAGCAACCGGCAACCACCAGTGCCAGGCAAAGGAGGACGGAAAATCTGATCATTTGCAGGGATCAAAGCGCGTTTGTCCGCCGGTGTCAATTATGCAGGAAAACCCAAAATCGCCCGGCTTCAAGGATCGCGCCGGGTTTTGCGTGGAAGCCAAAGTCTCTCCCGTCAGGACGCGCATTTTGTCCGACGAGATGACCAACCTGCCCGGCTCCGGAAAAAACCGGAGGATTCCGCCTTTTGCGCCGGGGGGTGTTCTGGGACGCGGGACATGATCGCAAAATTTGGGATTTGATTTCTTCGTTCGGGCGCCGAAAGTCCGGCATGCGTTCAACGACTCGGTTTCTTGTTCTCGCGGGAGTTTTTCTCGTGGTGTTGCTCCGTCCGGCATCCGCCGTTTTGGTTCCCGAGCACCAGCCCCGGCTCCCGTTCCCGACGGTTTTTCGGGGGAAGGAAAAATTCGACAGTCTTGTTGCGCAGGCGATTCGGGAAGACTGGCGCGCCCTGCCGATCGGTGAGCGGACGGCGCGGGTGGGAAAGGCACTCCTGGGCATTCCGTATGTGAATTACACACTCGAGATTGATGACCGGGTCGAATCACCATCGGTCAATTTTCGTGGTCTGGATTGCTGGACCTACTACGAGATCTCGCTGGCCTTTGCCCGGATGTTGAGGGTCAAGGACTCGGACTACAAACCCGAGGATCTCCTCGCACTGGTGGAATTGGAACGGTATCGGGACGGACGCTGCACCGGCAGCTACCTTTCCAGGATGCATTTTCTTGAGGAGGTGTTTGCCAACAACGTTGCCCGGGGGCTCGCCGTGAACCCCACCCGGGAAATGGGGGGCGTCCGGCTCAACCGAAACATCACGGAGATGACATCGGCCTGGAGGAGCTATCGGTATCTGCGGAACAATCCGGGACTTTTGCCCGCAATGGCCAGGATCCAAGATGAGGTCTCCGCCCTCCCGGTTTATCACATCCCCCGCAGTCAGGTGGCCGCCGCCGAGCGTTATCTCCAGACCGGAGACATCCTCGCCATCACGTCTGCGGATAAAAGCGGATACACATCCCACGTGGGCATCGCCGTGAGAAAGCCGGACGGCGTCCACTTCATGCATGCCACCTCGCAGCGTTCCAAGGGAAGAAAGATGATCCTGGACGCGCGGATATCCGATTACCTCAAGCGGTCGAGCGACCACTATGGGATCATCGTCTATCGGCCGCTGGACATCCGTTAGTCCGCGGGCTCGGCTTTCCCGAGGATCTCAAGGTAGGTCCTCCATGCGACCTTGCGGGTTTCCGGGTCCAGACGCTCGACACTCATGGATTTCAGAAAATACTGACCGTCAATTTTCTGAACCGAAACGACGGTGAATTTTTTTGAAAGCCGTCCCTGCCGGTCGTCGCCCTCGATGCGCATGAGGGCGCCTGTTTTTTTGTCCACCCAGACGCGCACGGAACCGTATTCGGTCGCGGTGGGGGGCGCCGGGATTTCCACCTTGTAGGCGAGACTTGGGCCGACTTTTTCCTCCCCCAAAAGTTTCGGATTTTTCCAGTAAAGAAACCGCATCGCCAGATCCTCGTAGGTCAGCAATCCCCCGCGCACGGAATCATCATAACGCGCAGGAGCAACCGCCCCGGTCCGTCCGCCCCTCCGTTCCTGGAGCACCGAACTCTCGTCCCCAAGTTTCAGGAGAATTTCCTGGGAGGGATTTTCGAAAATGTAGGAGATCCCGCCATCCCGGACCGCGATCTGGAACGGGAGTTTGGCACCGCCGGCACGAAGCTGGGCATTCAGAACCATCGGCTGGCCAAGCGGATTCGTGCGCGCCGCCCGCAGGATTTCCTCCGCGTCGGAATCCGCCTGCACGCTGGCCAGGGCAAGGAGAAGAAACAACAGGCAGGCTTTCATCCCGCGACCATGCCAGAACATCCGAAGATTTCACGTGTTTATTGCTCGCACAATGCGCGGGGAGCTTCCAAGAATCCCCGCATGGCACGAACTCTCCTCCTTCTCCTGGCAATCGCCCTGCTGGGTGCCTGCAAGAAAACCGAAAATCCCAAGGAACTGGTTGTTGGAATGGATCTTTCCTATCCGCCCTTCGAGACCATTGATGCCTCCGGGCAACCGACCGGCGTGAGCGTGGATCTCGCGCAGGCACTGGGAGCGCACCTTGGGCAGCCGGTGCGGATAGAAAACATCCCGTTCACCGGACTGATCCCCTCCCTCAAAACCGGCAAGATCGACTGCGTGATTTCCTCGATGACGGACACCCCGGAGCGCAGGACTTCGATTTTGTTTTCCGACCCGTATTTGACGATCGGCCTGGCCTTGCTCGTGGCAAAAAATTCCGCCATCCAGAGCATGGCCGACGTGGATCAGGCCGGGAAATCCCTTGCGGTGCGTCAGGGGACCACCGGGGAGGTTTGGGCGCGGGCCAATCTCCGGCACGCACAAATTATCGCATTGGAAAAGGAATCGTCGGCCGTGCTCGAGGTCGTGCAAGGGAAGGCCGACGCCTTTCTCTACGACCAGATGAGTGTCTGGAAGAACGCCCGCGAGCAGCCCGGCACAACCCGTGCCCTGCTCACTCCCCTCCAGAAGGAAAACTGGGCGGTGGGACTGCGGCGGGGCGATGAAGCCCTCCGTGACCAGATCAACGAATTTCTCAAAGCCTTTCGCGCCGCGGGCGGCTTCGAGCGTCTGGGGGACAAATATCTTGGCGAACAAAAAGCCGCCTTCAAGGAACAGGGCCAGCCGTTCTACTTTTGATCCACCCCGAACACTTTGAAAAACCGGTTCGCATGGAGCAAGGGATACCCCGCTTGATGTGGATGGAGGTAAAGCCGCCGGGCCAGGGGATCGCTCGGCGGAACCCGCCCGAGAATCAGGGCCGCGTTGGAAATGACCCGGTCCGGCTCATACGCCAAAACATATCCGACATTTCGCCTGTCCAGAATTTCCCGGCCTGTGCCCTCTGAGAGATAAAATTCCGAGGCATCAACAATCCCCGGGAGGCTCTGGTGGGATGTTCCGGCCACGCAGGGTTGTCCCGACCACCAGACCACTTCCGGGCTGAACCACCAGGGCGCGATCACCCCGCGCACGGGAAGCCCCTGGAGCCGGATCGCGGCGTCCCGCAGAGCCACAGCGTCCGCGACAGATTCCGTCCGCGCACGAAAGGTCGCCTCATCAGGAAAAAGCGTCCCCTCCCAGGACGAGGCCACCGGCCAGAGCGAGAGGACGAAAATCCCCCACCCCACGGCCTTTCGGCGAAAAAGAAAGGCCAGCAACTTCGGCAGGCTGAGGGCAAAAACCAGCACAAAGAAATACCCCCAACGCAAATGCCAGAGGGACAGTCCCGCCAACAAACCGGTCAGGACGCTGAGGAGAAGGCCCGCCGGTTCCCGCTTTCGGAGCCAGGCGGCCAGCAGGCCAATGGGTGCCACGAGCCCCAACCAGCCGGCCCAACAGGAAAGCATCTGCCACGACCCATGCCGAAGTTCTCCGATATTCTTCGCCCAATTCCCAAAGTGCGGATCGAATGCCGCCACACGCCATCCGTCCACCAGATACCCCAAAAGGAGGATCCCGCAAAATATCCCCAGAGGCACTCGGGCCAGGCGGATCTGCCGACAAGCAAGTCGCAACACTAGCACGGTCCCCAACAGGACAAGCGGTTCAAACAGCGACACCCAAAGTGCCAGAGCCCAGGCCATCGCCGACAGACGTCCCCGTTCTCTGCCAGACCACATGTCCACCTCAGCCGCTAAGGCCACCGCAAGGAGCAACAGGAGCACCGATTGATGATCCGGACGCCCCAGCGCAAACCCGTGTGCGATGATCGGAGAAACCGCCAGCAACAGGAGCATGGCAGCGACATACGGCTCCCGCCTCCTCCACACGGCCAGCAACCCGACGGTCAGCAGCCCGAGCGTCGGAGAGATCCAGGCACCGGCCAGCGAAAGCGGATCCTTGGAAAATCTCCCCAGCACCCCCGCGAACGCAGCGATCAAATAGTCCAACGGCGCCGTGGTGTGCGGCCTTGTGCCAATGGGATAATTTTCAAAATCGTGATTTCGGATCGGCTGGAACGGATGTTCCTGGAGGTGCCTCACACGGGTCATTCGCGCATAACAATCCCCATCGGTAAAATACGTGTTCCCCTGGAAAAAAACCGCCTCCGCATTCCAGGTGTAGGCAACGCACGCGATGCCAAGCACCAAAAGCAAAAAAGCTCCTGTAAAAAGGAACTTTATCGGACGAGAGGATAATGCGCGCAGACTCAACATCTTGTGGGCGACCCCTTGCTGCATCCCAATATCCTGTGCAAAAGACCAGAATATTTCGAATATTTGTTGCCAGACACACTGGTTCCGATACCCTCGAAGGATAGTGAAATTTGCACGGAAATCCACCTTTTGAATCAGATGCCAGACGAATTGAACCCAGCCACGCCGAACGAGAAAGCCGACCCATCCAAAGCCGCAAAATCCCCGTCGGATTTCAAGGCCAGCGAATATACCGCCGATGACCTGAGTTCCCTCAAAGGGCTCGAAGCGGTGCGCAAGAAGCCGGGCATGTATATTGGCGGCACCGATGAGCGCGCACTCCACCATTGTGTCAGCGAGGTTTTGGATAACTCGGTGGATGAATTTCTGGCCGGGCACTGCACGCACATTGACGTAACAATCCACTCCGACGGCTCGATCTCGATCCGCGACAACGGACGCGGCATTCCGGTGGACATCAACAAGGAGGAAGGCATCCCGGGTGTCGAACTCGTGCTCACCCGCCTGCACTCGGGCGGAAAATACGGCCAGGGCAACTACGAATACTCGGGCGGCACGCACGGCGTCGGAGCGAAGTGCGTGAATGCGGTTTCCGAATGGTTCAAGGTCGAGGTCACGCGCGACGGCAAAATCCATGCCATGTCCTTTGAGCGCGGCGTCACCAGGCAACAACTCCACGTGATTGCGGAGGTGAAGTCGAAAAAGCACACCGGCACGCTCATCACGTTCCTGCCGGATCCCGAGATTTTCCAGGAAACCACCGAGTTCAAGGCCGAGCGCATCATCACCCGCCTGAATGATCTGGCGTATATCAACGCGCCGCTGTCCTTCACCTTTCTCGACGAGCGTCAGGATGCCGCCAAGCCGGTGCAGATCGTGCATCCGCGGGGTGTCGAGGAATTTGTCAACCGTCTGGTGGAAAACAAGTCGGTCGTGCATCCGAAGCCGATCCTGATCAAGGGCACCCGCGACAAGGTGATCGTCGAGATCGGCCTCCACTACACGGACACCTACAACGAGCAACTTCTTTGCTACACAAACGCAGTGCCCAACCCGGATGGCGGGACGCACAGCAGCGGGTTCCGCGGGGCGCTCACCCGCGCGATCAACCAATATGCCAAGAACAATTCGTTGTTGAAGGAAAAGGATCCGCCAATCACCGGCAACGATGTTCTCGAAGGTCTCGCGGCGGTTGTCAGCGTCAAACACCCCGATCCAAGATTCGAGTCCCAGACCAAGGTGAAACTCATCTCTCCCGAGGTGGACGGCATTGTCGGTTCGATCAGCTACGAAGGACTGATGCTCCACTTTGACCAGAATCCGACGGTCGGGAAAAAAATCATTGAGAAGTGCCTCATGGCCGCCCGCGCACGGGAGGCCGCCCGCAAGGCGCGCGAAACCGTTCGCAAGGGCGCCCTCACGGGCGGGGGACTTCCGGGGAAGCTGGCGGATTGCTCCGAACGCGATCCCGCACTGACCGAGTTGTATGTGGTCGAGGGCGACTCGGCCGGCGGCTCCGCCAAGCAGGGCCGCGACCGGCGGTTTCAAGCCATCCTTCCGATCAAGGGCAAAATCATCAACGTCGAAAAGGCCCGACTCGACAAGGTCCTGCAAAACACCGAGGTCCAGACCCTCATCACCGCCATCGGAACCGGCATCGGCTCGTCCCTCGGAGAAAAGGGGGAAAAGGAACAGGAGGGTTCCTTCAATATCGCCAAACTCCGATACGGACGGATTATCATCATGACCGACGCCGATGTGGACGGCTCGCACATTCGCACGCTTCTGTTGACATTCTTCTGTCGGCAGATGCCGGAACTCGTCAAACAGGGGAAAATCTACATCGCCCAGCCCCCCCTCTACCTCATCAAGCGCAAGAAACGCGAGGAATACGTTGACGACGATGCCCAGCTCAACAAGATCCTCATCGGCATCGGCGCGGAGGAGGTGAAGGTGAAGAATCTGGCGGACGGCAAAATCTTCACCTCGACGCAACTCAAGGAAATCCTCGAACTCCTCGAACGCTTCGCAAAGTTCACCAACGCCATCACACGACACGGCGGAGACATCGAGTCCTTCCTTGCGGAGCGCGACCCGAAGACCGGTCATCTGCCCACCTTCATGGTCAAAGTGCGCGAGGGGAACACCGAGTGGGCCACCTATTTCCCGGGCGAAGCCGAAGTCCGCGAATTCCATGAGGGCAACCGGGATCTCGCCCTCTACGAGGATCCTGCTCCCGAACCCGAGGAAGCGAGCGACCTCGCCCTCACGCCCGAACCCGCCGGAAAGGCCCGGAAGGAAAAGCCCGAGCCCGGCACGCGCCGCCGCGCCAAGTTGATCGAACTCCACGAATCAACCTCCGCCCAGAAGCTCATTGACGAACTCGCCCGCAAGGGATTGAAGATCGATCATTACGCGAACAGCGACCAGCCGCTCTTTGAACTCATCGAGGGCGAGGGCGACAAGGCGGTCACGCATCCGCTCTTTGCGATTCCCGAGATTCTCACCAAGGTTCTCGACATCGGCAAACGCGGGCTCTCGATCCAGCGCTTCAAGGGACTGGGAGAAATGAATCCCAAACAACTCTTCGAAACCACGATGAATCCCGAAAAGCGCAAGATGCTCAAAGTGGAACTCAATGAAGACAACGCCGTCGAGGCGGATCGGATGTTCACCATCCTCATGGGCGACGTCGTCGAACCCCGCCGACAATTCATCGAGGACAACGCGCTCAACGCCCGGTTGGATGTCTGAACCCCGCTGATTTTCTATGTATACGCAAAACGAAAAAGTGGAACTCGTGAACGTGGCCGACGAGATGTCGAAGTCGTTTCTCGACTACTCGATGTCGGTCATCATTTCGCGCGCCCTGCCGGATGCCCGCGACGGGCTCAAGCCCTCCCAACGGCGGATTCTTTACGCCATGAACGAACTGGGCGTGCAGCCGAACCGCAAGCATCTCAAATGCGCGAGAATCGTCGGTGAGACGATGGGGAAATACCATCCGCACGGCGACCAGGCGATCTACCCGACCCTCGTTCACATGGCCCAGCCCTGGGCAATGCGCGAGATGCTCATCAACGGACAGGGAAACTTCGGCTCCGTTGAAGGGGATCCTCCCGCCTCGATGCGATATACCGAGGCCCGCCTGGATCATCTCGGCGCCGTCCTGATGACGGACATGGACAAGGGCACGGTGGATTTCGTGCCGAACTACGATGAGACGGAATCCGAACCCACCGTCTTTCCGGCGGCCTTTCCGAACCTCCTCGTCAATGGGGGCACGGGGATCGCCGTCGGCATGGCAACCAACATTGCCCCCCACAACCTCAGGGAGTGCATCAACGGCATCTGCGCCCAGATTGATGATCCGGACATCACGACCGACGGTCTCATGGCCCACATCACCGGACCGGATTTCCCAACCGGATGTCTGATCCAGGGGGCCACGGGCATTCGCCAGTATTTTGAGACGGGACGCGGACAGGTGCGCGTGCGCGGACGCGTGGCCGTCGAGGAGGGCAAGGGCGGACGCGAGAGCGTCATCGTCACCGAAATCCCCTACAACGTGAACCGTTCGGATCTCGTCAAACGGATCGCGGAACTCGTGAACGAGAAGGTTCTCTCGGGCATCAGCGATGTGCGTGACGAGAGCGCGGAAGACACGCGAATTGTCATTGATCTCAAGCGGGACGGAAACGCGAAGGTCATCATCAACAACCTTTTCAAGCACACCGCCCTGGAGTCCTCGTTCAGCGTCAACATGTTGGCGATCGACCGGGGCAAACCGAAACTTCTCTCCCTCAAGGAGGCAATCAATTGCTATATCGAGCACCGCCGCGAGGTCATCCTCCGGCGCACGCGCTTCCTGCTCGATGCCGCCGAGGTGGAGGCCGAGAAGCTCGAAGGCTACCTCATCGCGCTCGCCAATATTGACGACTTCATCAAGATTATCCGCGATTCGAAGGATCGCGACGACGCGAAGGCGAAACTCCTCGCCCTCTCGTGGACGCGGAAGGCGGTCGAACAGCTCGGCATCCTCATCCGCAACGAGGCGCGCCTCGTGGAGGGGAAATACAAGTTCTCCGAAAAGCAGGTCGGCCACATCCTCGATCTCCGGCTCTACCAACTCACCGGGATGGAACGCGACAGCATTAAAAACGAATACGATGCCCTCATCGCGACAATCAAGGATCTCCTCGACATCCTCGCCAAGGAACAACGTGTTCTCAAAATCATCAAGGACGAACTCCGCGCGCTTCAAGAGAAATTCGGCAGCGAACGGCGCACCCAGATCGTTCCGGCCGAAGGGGAAATCGCCATCGAGGATCTCATCGCCAACGACGGAGTCATTGTCACCCTCACCCACAACGGCTTCATCAAGCGCACGCTGGTGAGCGCCTTCCGCGCCCAGAAGCGCGGCGGCAAGGGCGTCATCGGCATGACCGCCCGCGAGGCCGAAAATGAGGAGGAGAGCGACTTTGTCGAGTATCTCTTCACCGCGACAACCCACGATTACCTCATGTTCTTCACCGAGACGGGGCGTTGCTACGTGGAGCGGGTCTATGAAATTCCCGAGGGCTCACGCGCCAGCAAGGGGCGCTCGATTGCCAATCTGCTCGAACTCCGCAGCGACGAGAAAATCGCCGCCACCATCCGCGTCCAGGGGCAGAAAAATGACGAGGACACATGGAACGAAAACCTTCACATCGTCTTCGCCACCCGCAGCGGCATTATCAAGAAATCCAACCTGAACGACTTCAAAAACATCCGCAAAGGCGGAATCATTGCGATCAAGATCGAGGAAGGCGACCGGTTGATTGACTGCAAGATGACGAATGGACAGGACGAAATCGTTCTGATCACGCACGGGGGCCAGAGCATCCGCTTCCATGAGGAAGAAATGCGCGACCAGGGCCGCGATACGGTCGGCGTTTGGGGAATTCGTCCCGACAAGTCGGACTACGTCGTTGCGGCGGCTGTCGTCAACAAGGACGCCCAGCTTCTCGTCGCCGGAGAGAACGGCCTCGGCAAGCGCACCAGCTTCGAAGAATACCGAATTCAGTCGCGCGGAGGCAAAGGCATCATCACGATGAAGACCAACGAGAAAACCGGCGGAGTCGCCGGAGCACTCACTGTCCGGGATGACGCCGAGCTCATGCTCATCACAAACAAGGGCAAAATGGTTCGCACCCGGATCAGGGAAATCCGCGAAACCGGACGGAACGCCCAGGGTGTCAAACTGATAGATCTTCGTGAGAGCGAAGTCCTGCAGGGCATCGCGCCGGTTGTCAGTGACGAAGAGGAGACGGAAACGGAGGAGGCGTAATCTTCAGCCGCCCAGGTAGGCGGCTCGCACGGCGGGATTTTCCCGGAGTGTCGCGGGGGCACCTTCGAGGGAGACCCTGCCGGTTTCGAGCACATAGGCATGGTGGGATATCCCGAGGGCGAGGTTGGCATTTTGCTCGACCAGCAGGATGCTCAATCCGAGCTCCCGGTTGATTTCGACGATCTTCTCAAAAATCGTCCGCACGAGAATGGGCGCGATCCCGAGCGAGGGTTCGTCGAGGAGGAGGCAATCCGGCCGACTCATGAGGGCTCTCGCGATGGCAAGCATTTGTTGCTCTCCGCCGCTGAGCGTGCCGCCTTCCTGCCGGCTTCTCTCCGCCAGCCGGGGGAAGAGCCCGAAGACCTGGTCCAGGCCGGCGGCAAGTTCCTTTTTGCAGGTTCGCCGGTAGGCACCCATCCGGAGATTTTCGAGGACCGTCAAATTGGAAAAAATCATCCGTCCCTCCGGCGCGTGCGCGATCCCCAGAGCCACGATTTTGTGGGGGGGAAGGCCGACAAGATTTTGATCCCGGAAGAGGATCTGACCAGAGGTGGGCTTGAGGATGCCGGAAATCGTCCGCAAAATCGTGCTTTTCCCCGCGCCATTGGCACCGACGAGCGTTACGATCCGGCCTGTGGGGATGTGAAGGGAAATTCCGTGGAGGGCGCGAATCGCCCCGTAGGAAACCGAAAGGTTCCTGATGTCGAGGATTCGCGCACTCACGCGACCTCCTGTCCCAGGTAGGCGGCAATGACGTCCGGATGCTCGCGGATTTCCCGGGGAGATCCCTCCGCAATTTTGCGTCCGTATTCCAGAACGAGGATCCGCTCGCAGATTTCCATCACGATTTTCATGTCGTGTTCAACGAGCAAGATGCTCAGTCCGAACTTCTCTCTTGTGAAGCGGATCAATCGCATCAGATCATTTTTTTCGGTGGCATTCATTCCCGCCGCCGGCTCATCCAGGAGGAGAAGTTTGGGGCGGGTGGCAAGGGCCCGGACAATTTCCAAGCGGCGCTGGTCGCCATAGGGCAACGATTTTGCGGGGCGGTCCCGATGCTCCAGAAGGCCGAAGATTTCGAGCAACTCGCCCACCTGCGCCCGGATGGTCTTCTCCTCCTCCCGGTATCCCCGGCCCCGCAGAAGCGCATGGGAGATTCCGTGTCGGAGGTGCATGTTGCAGGCTGTCCGCACATTGTCAAAAACGCTCAGCGACCCGAAAAGGCGGATGTTCTGGAACGTGCGGGCAATCCCCCGCCCGGTAATCCGGTAGGGACGTTGCCCGGAGACTTTCACGCCTTCGAACATCACCGTTCCCGAGGTCGGTGGATAAACTCCGGTCACCATGTTAAAGACCGTTGTCTTGCCGGCACCGTTCGGCCCGATCAATCCGACGAGTTCATTATCGCCCAGCGAAAACGAAAGCCCGCAAACGCACCTGAGTCCGCCAAACTGCATCGAAGCATTCTGGAGTTCGAGAAGACTCATGGTTTTCCCGCCCCGAAACGGAGCCTTCCAAAGAGCCCCTGCGGACGGTTCAGCATCAGCACGATGAGGAGGAGCGAATAGAGAATCATCCGGTTGTCCGCGAGGTGACGGGCAGGCTCCGGAAGCCAGGGAACATCGGATAGCATTCTCAAAACTTCCGGAAGGATCGTCAGGAGGGCCGCCGCCAGACAGACACCCGCCGTGCTCCCCATGCCGCCGAGAATGACCATGACCACGATATCCACCGACTTCAAAAAATTGAAGCCCTCCGGATGGATGAACTGCTTGAAATGCGCGTAGAGCCCACCGGCGAGTCCCGCAAAAAATGCGCCGATCACGAACGCCAGCACTTTATATTTCGTCGTGTTGATGCCCATGGCCTCCGCCGCGATCTCGTCATCGCGCACGGCGAGAAACCCGCTTCCATACGTCGAATGCACAAGGGTGAGAACTCCATAAACCGCCAGCGCCACTCCAAAAAACGTCCAGAAAAAGTTGGTATGCTGCACAATCCCGCCCAGGCCGCGCTGGGCGCCGAGGGGTTCGGCATTCTGAATGACACCCTTGATGATCTCGCTGAATCCCAATGTGACGATGGCGAGGTAGTCGCCGCGCAAACGAAGAGAGGGGCTGCCGACAAGCAAGCCCGCGAAAGCGGCCGCAAGCCCGCCCAGGATGAGGGCCAGCACGTAAATGGCACCAGTCGCCGGGGCACTTTCTCCGAACAGGACACCGTATCGGCCGGTCATCCACGCGGAAAAATACGCGCCCACGGCCATGAAGCCGGCGTGACCGAGCGAAAACTGCCCGGTATATCCGATGACAAGGTTCAGACTGACCGCAAGGATGACATTGATGCCAATCGTAATCAGAATGTCGTAATAATACGGGTTGATCACGGAGGAAAACCCATTGACGACTGCGGCAAGGATCACGGCCAGGATCAGACAAAATTTGGGATTCCTCATACCTTTTCGCGTTCTGGTTTTCCGAGCAGCCCGGATGGTCTGAAAAGCAGGACCAGGATCAACACCGCAAAAACCAGCGGATCCCGGTAGGTTGGATTCACATACCCCACAACCAGAGTTTCCAGGAGCCCGATCAGCAGTCCGCCCAGGGCGGCACCGGGAATGTTGCCGATCCCGCCCAGCACAGCGGCGACAAAGGCCTTGAGTCCGGCGCTGACCCCCATGAGCGGATCAATGCTGGGTTGCTGGATCGAGGTCAAAACGCCTGCGGCACCGGCCATGGCGGAGCCGATGGCAAAGGTGAAGGAAAGGATCGCATCCAGATTCACACCCATGAGCGAGGCGGCTGTGGGATTCAGGGAGAGTGCCCGCATGGCCAGTCCGGTCTTTGTGTGCAACACCACCGTTTTCAGGACAAACAGGAGAACAAGCGTGCAGCCCACCACAAGGACCTGCCCGATGGTGATCGTCAAGGTGGAGAAACTTCCCCACGAGGTCGGAAGCTCAATGGCCGCATCCGCAATGATTTCCGGGAACGCCTTCGGATCGGCACCGAAGACATATTGCCCGCCACTCCCCAACAATAGCGAGACCCCGATGGCGGTGATGAGGACGGTCAGACGCGGATGCTCCCGCAGCGGACGATAGCAAATCCGCTCGATCAGCACCCCGATTCCCGCACAAATAACCATCGCCGTAAGCAGCACGGCGGCCGCTCCGGCATAGGACGGCCCCCCTCCGAAAATCTTCAGAATCCCGGGGGCGGTATAGAATCCCGCAAAGGCGCCGAGCATATACACGTCGCCATGGGCAAAATTGATGAAACGCAGAACGCCAAACACCATCGTATATCCGATGGCAATCAAGGCGTAGATCGCCCCCTGGGCCACGCCGTTGATGAGTTGCTGAAGAAATTCGATCAATTCCGTTCCGGGTTGCCGGTTGGTCAGGGAGTGACGGTTTCGACAAAGTGGAAACCCCCGTTTTCGATGGTGAGGATCACGGCCGGCTTGGAGGCGTTTCTCTTTTCGTCGAGCGTGATCAGCCCCGTCACTCCGGAAAAATCCTTTGTGGCGGCAATCGCATCCCGGAGCGGGGCGGCTTCCGTGGTCCCCGCCCGTCGAATCGCATCAGCCAAAATCATCGCGCTGTCGTAACCGAGCGCGGACATGTCATCCGGTGGCACGCCATATTTTGCCTGATACTTTGCGACAAAATTTTGGACCCGCTCCGATTTGTCGCTGGCGGAGAAGTGCGCGGAAAAAAAACAGCCGTCCAGCGACTTCCCGGCGACCTTCAGCAGCGAGTCTCCGACCCATCCGTCACCGCCAAGCAAGGGAACCTTTATTCCCAGGAGCCGGGCCTGCTTGGCGATGAGCGACACCTCGCCGTAATATCCGGGCACAAAGATCGCATCCGGCTGGGCGGCCTTGATGGAAGTGAGCTGGGCTTTGAAATCCTTGTCGCCGGATGAATACTTTTGCTCGCGAACAATCTCGCCTCCGCGGGCCACGAAATCCCTGGTGAAGCATTCCGTGAGTCCCACGCTGTAGTCCTGCTTGGCATCCGTCAGGATCGCAATCCGGTTCCATCCGCGCGCCCGGGCGAATTTCGAAATGACGGTTCCCTGGAAGGGATCGATGAAGCAGATCCGGAAAACATGGTCTCCCACCTCGGTCACCTTCGGATTTGTCGAGGCCGGAGTGATCATCGGGATCTGGTTTTGCTGGCAGATCGGCGCGGCTTCCAGGGTCTTCGAGGAGGCGACTTCCCCGAGGATGGCCACCACATGATCCTGGGAAATCAACTTGCGCACAATCGTGGCCGGCTGCCCGGCCTGGGACTGGTCGTCTTCTGTGATCAATCGGATTTTTTTTCCCAGGACACCGCCTGCCGCATTGATTTCTTCGACGGCCAGCGCGGTCCCCTTGTGGGACGATTGGCCGAAGCTCGCACTGCCTCCCGTGAGACTCGTAAATTCTCCAACGGGGATTTCCCCGGAGGAAAAAGCCGACGCCAACGGGAGGAACATCACTGCCGACACAAGGACGCTCGCAGAAAGAGACGGGAAGAAGGACATAAATTTGGCGGATGCTTGAGAGGGATCGTTGACAGGCATTTTCCGTTCCTGCCTCTTCGAGTCAATCCCGATGTGCCGCAGAAGCCTTTTGCGGACGCTTCGCTGGAGTCGGCTTGGGGACGGGTTCTTTTGGAGCCGATCCCCACAGGAGCAGGGAGGGACGGTTTTTTACTTCGCTGCTCAGCTGTTCGAGATTACTGGTCGTGGCAGCCAGATTACCCATAATCTCGCGAACCTGCCCCGCGCTCAGCCGGGTCGCGGGTTCGATATTTTTCAGGATTTTCCGGAGTTCGCGATTCGAGGATTCAATGTCGCGGAGAAAATTCGTGGCATTTGCGGAGAGTTCCGGAATTTTTGACTTTTCGAGAATGGCATGGGAATCCTTGATCAGAGTCTGGAGATCTTCGCTGATCTTGCCAACCTGTGCGCCCACGACGGCCTTGTTGAGATTTTCCAACAACTCGGTTCCGGTCTGGCTGATGCCGTTGATGTTGAGTTTTTCCACTTCGCGGAGGATGCCGTTGATCGAGTCCACAAAACTGGTCAGTTCCCCCGGTGCGGAGGGAATGTAATACACGGTCGGCTTCCAGGAGGGCCAAATTGCCGGGAAGCGCATGGGATCAAAGTAGTCAATATCGAGGTAGTTCAGTCCCGTGATCCCCTGGGGTTCGATCCGCACGCGCATCCCCTGTTCAATGCTCTTTGTCAGGAGCGGCGTCAGGTCGGCGGTGAACATGTTGGGGAACACCTCCCGGTTGATTTCCATGAAAAGCACGACGTAGTTGTAGAGGCCGTCGGTCTCCTTCAGGTGATACTCGGTAAAGGCGAAGCTGATCCTCGTCACTTTGCCGATCAGCACTCCGCGGAATTTGACCGGCGAGCCCACATCAATCCCCTGCACGGAACCTTGGATGTAGGTTTCCACCGCGATTTTTTGGCGGAACATCTGTCCTCCTCCGAACACGAGCAGGGCGGCCACCAGAAGCACGATCCCGCCGACAATAAAGAGACCAATCCGATAAAAGTCCGGCTTTGCGCTCATGGGATGGACTCCCTGGGCATGCGATGGAAAAACGCCCGGACACCGGGATTGTTGTCATGGTCCCGGAGGTCGGCTGGCGGTCCCTCCGCGAGAATTCCCTTTTTCGTTGAGTCGAGCATGATCACACGGTCTGCAACTGCATAGATACTGGCCAGTTCATGGCTGACAATCACAAAGGTCACTCCCAGGTTGTGATTCAGATTGAGGATCAACTCATCCAGCCCGGCGGACGTCACCGGGTCCAGGCCTGCGGAGGGTTCGTCGAGAAATAGCACCGCCGGATCCAGGGCCATCGCCCGGGCAATGGCCGCCCGTTTCTGCATTCCTCCGCTGACCTCGGAGGGAAAGTGGGCGGCGAATCGTTCGAGACCGACAAGCGCAAGTTTCATGCGGGCCACGAGTTGCCGCGCCTCAACGGGCAGATCGGTAAACTCCTCAAGGGCGAGCATCACATTTTCCTCCAGCGTCATGGACCCGAAGAGGGCCCCGCTTTGGTACATGACTCCGAAGCTCTTGAGGAGTTCGGCTTTCTTGGTTCCGGCAGCGGTGGAAATGTTCAGCCCATCGAGCAGAATCTCTCCGCCGGCCGGCGCGATCAGCCCAATGAGATGTTTCATCAACGTGCTCTTGCCGCATCCCGATCCGCCAATAATCACAAAAATCTCCCCGCGACGGATGTCGAATGAGATTTTTTCCAGCAGGACAAAATCTCCGTAGGCGGCCGTGAGGTCACGGACTTCGATGATGGGCGGGGTGGTCACCATTTCAGGACATAGAAGATTCCGGCGAAAACCGCATCCACAAGAACGATCAGGAAAATGCCGCTGACAACGGCCCGCGTGGTGGATTCTCCGACGGCGGTGGCACCTTTTCCGGTCTGAAGACCCCGCAAGCATCCCACCCCGGCGACGAGAATGCCGAAGACGAAGGATTTGATCAGTCCGGTCATCACGTCACTGACTCCCACCGCGCTGACCAGTTGGACCCACAGTGCGGAAAACGGAAACCCCTGCGCCATCATGACGAGGATCCCCCCGGCCACCCCCAGGGCGTTGGCATAAACGGTGAGCACAGGCGTCACAAGAAATCCCGCCAGCACCCGGGGCAGGACAAGAAAGCGCACCGGATCCAGTCCCATCGTCTGCAGGGCGTTGATTTCCTCATTCACTTTCATCGTGCCGATTTCCGCCGCGAAGGCCGACCCGGAACGTCCCGCGAGCACCACGGCGGTCATGATCGGTCCCAACTCACGAAGCAGCGCGAGAGCCACGAGGTTGACCACGAAGATATCAACTCCAAATTGTTTGAGCGGAACCGCCGCCTGAAAGGCCATGATCATGCCTGTAAGAAAGGATACCATTCCCGCCACCAACAGGGCATCGACCCCCGCCTTCTGCGCGGTGATCCACATGTCCGCCCACCGCACCAAGCCCGGATTTTTCAGGCAGTGCAGTCCGGTTATGGCAAACTCACCGATAAAGGATATCTGCTGCCGGACATCCCCCACAAACTCCCAAGTGATCCGACCCATCCGGGCAACGAGCGACTGATCCCTCCGGGGCGCATCCGCCGGATCGGACGGGAGATCGTCGAAGGGCTTGAGCAGCGCGGCAACTTCCGTGCGGAGTCCCTCGATTTGGGCGCCGTGACGGCGGTTCAGGGACCACAGGAAGGCCAACCCCGCCCCGTCTGCCAGCTTGACTCTTGAGGCGTCCACCCGACACCCGGACGGCAATTCTTCAAGAAGCTTCCAGGATTGTGAGACATCCTCCGCGCACAGACGTTCACCGAGGGCCAGGCGTTTGCTTTTTAAATCAAAGTCCATGCGACACCATTTCCCGGAGAGAAATACCTGTCCGGATGTCCCTCAGCAAACCCCATTTGAGCGAACGCCGGACGGCTTTGGCTTGAAGACGAGGAGACGAAGCCCGTTGAGACAGACGAGGACCGTGCTCCCCTCATGGCCGACAACCCCCAGGGGCAGGGGCAAATTGATCCCGAAGGCGGCGACCAGCAGAACAAGGATGACGCCAGTGGCAAAAATCAAATTCTGCCAAAGAATCTGCCGGGACTGGCGGGCGATGCCAATCAAGAGCGGAATATTTTCGAGCCGGTCACCCATCAGAACAACGTCGGCGGTTTCCATGGCGATGTCGGTTCCCGCCGCTCCCATGGCGACTCCGATGTCGGCGACCGCCAGCGCGGGGGCATCGTTGACTCCGTCTCCGATCATCATCACACGCCCCTGTTTTTTCAGTTCGCGGAGAGCCTGGACCTTTCCTTCGGGCAGCAATTCCGCGCCCACCTCATCGACGCCCGCCTCCTCGCCGATCGCGTGGGCGACGGCGGACTGGTCGCCGGTCAACATCACGATTTTTTGCACGCCGAGTCTGCGCAGGTCGTCGGAAATCAACCGGGCTTCGGGACGGAGGGTGTCCGCCAGGGCCAGCACAGCCAGGGCGGTCACCTCGCCTCCCGCGCACTTGCCCACCCACACGCAGGTTTTTCCCCGTCGGGCAAGTTGTGCCGATCGCACTCCGATCGCATCCATTCCGACGGCGCCGCGTTCGCGGAAAAATCGTTCGCTCCCGACAATCAGCCGCACCCCGTGGACGGTCGCCTCTGCTCCCTTGCCGGAGGTTGATTGAAAGTCCCCCGTTTCCGGCAGGAGCAGATTCCGGGCGGCGGCACTTCGAACAATCGCCGACGCCAGCGGATGCTCGGACTTGGACTCCAGCGCGGCGACCGAAGCCAGAAGGCGGGCGGGACCGGACGGCAACGGGGCTTCCATCGAGTGGACGGAATCCCCATCCACGATTTCTGTCACGACCGGACGCCCAAAGGTCAGGGTGCCGGTCTTGTCGAAGGCGACGATGGTTGTTCGTGCGGCGTGTTCGAGGTGCGAGCCGCCCTTGATCAGTATCCCCCGGCGGGCAGCCCCCCCGATGGCGGAAAGGACAGTGGCCGGCGTGCTGATCACGAGAGCACACGGGGAGGCCACCACCATCACCGTCATAGCCCGGTAGAAGGCTTCCGCGAACGGTTGCTGCCAAACAAGCCAGGGCACAAACCAGACGGCCGCCGTGAAGGCGATCACGCCGTCCGCGTAGTATTGCTCGGCCTGCTCCAAAAATCGCTGGGTGTGGGATTTTTCGGCCTGGGCCTCCTCGACCAGCTTCACCATGCGGGCCAGGGTCGAATCCTCGGCGCGCTTCGTAACAAAAATCTCCAGTCCTCCGCTCTGGTTGAGAGTGCCGGCAAAAAGTGGCGCCCCGACGGTTTTTGAGACGGGCAGGGACTCGCCAGTGAGACTCGACTCGTCAATGGTGCTCCGCCCTTCAAGGATTCGTCCATCCACCGGAATGAGTTCCCCCGGACGCACGATGACCGTGTCGCCAACCTGCAACTCCCCCACCCGCACGAGTTCCCCCACCCCCTCACGCTTTCGCAGGGCCTTGTCCGGCCGAAGTTTCAGGAGGGAGTGGATCGCCTTCTGCGTGCGCTGCAGGGCGTAGGACTGGAGCACGTTGGAGAGCGAAAAAAGAAACAACAACAGGGCGCCTTCGAACGGCTGGCCGACAATTCCGGCACCGAGTGCCGCCAGCACCATCAGGACATCCACATCCAGAACCTTCTCCCGAAGCGAGGCAATCGCGGAGCGAACTCCCCGTTGCCCGCAGAAAAAGTAGGCCGCCGCATAGAAGATACCCGTCCCGACCGCACCCAACCCAAGCGTGTTGTGCGCGATCAGTGCCGCTATCAAAAACAAAAATCCAAGCCCGCAGGAAATCTCCTCGTTCCACTCTCCACGGCGGACATTCTGCCAGACATTTCGCTCCTCCAGATCAGGAGCCTCATACGGGCGCACCTTCGCACCGGCCCCTCGAATCCCCTCCAAAATCTCCGGCTCACTGGAAATCCCATCGTCAAATGTCAGACAAAGAATTTTCCCCAAATATGTGGCGGTCGCCTTCCGGACTCCGGGAATTTTTTCCACCTTGCGCTCGAGACGAATGGCACAGGTCTCGCAAGCTTCGCCATCGAGTCGGAGGGTGCGCTTTTGCAGGGCGGGGGGCGGCACATGACTTTCCGCAATCTGCCGCAGCTGGTCCTCGCTCAGTTTTCCAGGGTCGTATTCGATCTGAAACGCCGATCTGCCGGGCAATGGCTTCACGCCGAGCACCCCTCCGTGTCCGGCCAGTGATTCTGCGGCCTGTTTGAGATCTTCGTTCATCCCCCCGCCGAGTCTGAACGTTTCCGCACCCACCTCAAGCCAACATCTCTCAGAATGGACGCCTCTCCAATAAGTGCAAAAACGGGATGCCCTGCGCCAAAGGCGCATGATTCAATAGCCCAGTCCGAAGGGCTGGGTTATTGAGAATCGTGGC
>JACSRU010000036.1 GCA_014879575.1 Chthoniobacterales bacterium
GGCGGATGCGTTCACGGGTGACGCCAAATTTCACCCCGACCTCCTCGAGGGTTTTCGCCTTTTTTCCGTCCAATCCGAACCGGCAATTGATGATCCGGCGTTCGCGTTCGTCGAGCACATCCAGCAAATCGCCGACTTCGTCCCGCAGATCCTTGTCCCGCAGCATCTCAAACGGATCCTGCGCCTCGGCGTCTCCCACCAAATCTCCGAAATGCGTGGAGTCGTCATCTCCAACCGGTTGATCCAAGGATGTCGGACGGATCGCCGCGCTCTTGAGTGCCGTGACCTTCGATGCAGACAACCCGACCTCCTCCGCCAATTCCTCATCGGTCGGCTCGCGGCCCAGCTCCTCGGTCATCTGCGTCGAAACGCGCCGCATCTTCGCAATCTTGTCCACGAGATGAACCGGCAGGCGGATCGTCTTGCTCTGATTCGCCAGGGCCCGCTTGATGGATTGCTTGATCCACCAGGCCGCATACGTGCTCAGCTTTCCGCCCTTCTTCGGGTCAAAACGCTCCACGGCCTTCATCAAGCCGATGTTTCCCTCGGAAATCAAATCCAGCAACGGCAGGCCGTAGTTGCTGTAATCCCGCGCGATCTTCACCACGAGACGCAGATTGCACCGCACCATCCGGGCGCGCGCCTCCTGGTCCCCGCGCTTGATCTTTCGCGCAAGTTGAATTTCCTCCTTCACTGTCAACAGCGGAAATTGCGCAATCTCCCGCAGATAAAGCTGAAAGCCTGTGTCTGAATCTTCGATAGCCATGGTTTTTTCGGTTTTCTACTGGTTCGATCCCTGTCTGCCCCCCATTCACAGGAGGGGAAAAACAGGAGGTTTATTTAATGAGGTTAAGTATGAGACGCCGGAACCATGAGTTTTGTTCAAAAAAACCAAAAAAAATTCATATGGTTGATCTACATCAAATGGCGCTGAGGGGTGGTGCGGGAGACTGTCACTTGAGGGTTTTTGGAAATACTACCACGTAAGTAATTAAGTATAAATAAAATACATAACTTATGATGGCAGGGTCAACTTTGGGAGTGATTTTGACATTTTGGGAGAGGGGAGAATTTTTTGAAAGTGGGTTGTCGGAGAAGGTTCGCGCTTTACAGGCAAATCTTCTGGTGGCGATAGTGATCGGCTCGCAATGAAAAAAGAAATCGGGATAGGACTTGCAGGATTTGGGACGGTGGGCTCGGGGGTTTACAAGAATCTCGTGCGCAACGGGGCGTTGATCGAGGAGCGCGCAGGCGTTTGCTTTCGGGTGCGCCGCATTGCGGTGAAGGATCTGGCGGAACCCCGTGCGGTCGAGGCACCTGAAGAGCTTTTTGTGACACGTCCGGACGAGTTGATCGAAGATCCCGGGATTCAGATTGTCATTGAACTGATGGGGGGAATTGATTTTCCGCTGGCTTTCATCCGGCGGGCCATTCAGGCGGGGAAAAGTGTTATTACCGCAAACAAGGCCCTCCTTGCGGAGCACGGTCGGGAGATTTTCGAGTTGGCGAAGGAGAAGAAAGTGGCGGTATTTTTCGAAGCGGCCGTCGCCGGGGGGATTCCGATCATCAAGGCGGTTCGCGAGAGTTTTGTTGGGAACCATATCGAGTGCATTCACGGCATTTTCAATGGCACGAGCAACTACATCCTCACCCGCATGACCGATGCCGGGCTGGATTTTTCCCCGGCCCTCGAGGAGGCGCAGAAGCTCGGATACGCGGAGGCGGATCCGGCACTGGATGTCAACGGATGGGATGCCGCGCACAAGGCGATCATCCTGGCCTCGCTGGCTTATGGATTCTGGGTTGATCCCGCGAAGGTTCATGTGGAGGGGATTGAAAACGTCACGGCATCAGACATTCGGTTTGCCGACGAGCTGGGTTATCGCATCAAATTGATCGCCACGATCAAGGCGGACGACGAGGGGAAGATCGAGGTGCGGGTGGCTCCGACATTGATTCCGAAGTCCCATGTGCTGGCCTCGGTGAACGGGGTCTTCAATGCGGTGGCAGTGCGGGGGGATGTCGTTGGGGAGACGCTTTTTTACGGACGCGGCGCCGGACAGGATCCCACATCCAGTGCCGTGCTCTGTGACCTGGTGGAAGCCGGCATCGCGCTCTCCTCTCCCAAGGAATCCCACGGCTTTGCGGCCCATGACCTCTACGGGGATTGCAAGCCGGTTGCGGATTCGGTGTCCAAATTTTATTTGAGGCTCGGTGTCGAGGATCGTCCGGGCGTATTGGCCCAGATTGCCGGTGCGCTTGGCGCGGCCGACATCGGGATTCTTTCGGTCATCCAACCGGAGAGTCACACCGGGGAGTTCATCTCGCTGGTGTTGATCCTGCACGACGCGCCTTACGGAAAAATGTTGACGGCCACGAAGACACTCGCCGCCCTGCCCTGCGTAAAATCCGAACCGCTCCTTCTGCACATGGAGACCTTTTTATGAAAAAATCCCTTCACGACCGCGGGGTCATTGCCCGCTATGGCGCCTTTCTGCCGGTGTCGGAGGCCACCCCGGTGGTCTCCCTGAATGAAGGGTCCACGCCGCTCATTCATTCTCCCAAGCTCAGCGAGCGGGCGGGCGCGGAGGTCTATCTCAAGTTCGAAGGGTTGAACCCGACGGGATCCTTCAAGGATCGCGGCATGACAGTCGCCCTCTCGAAGGCGGTGGAACGCGGTGCCACCACGGTGATCTGCGCCTCGACGGGGAATACTTCCGCCGCCGCCGCCGCCTATGCGGCCCGCGCGGGAATCCGCTGCGCGGTCATTCTCCCTGCGGGAAAAATTGCCGCCGGCAAGCTGGTCCAGGCGTTTGCCTATGGCGCCAGGGTTGTCGCCATTCGCGGAAATTTTGATGACGCGCTGCGGATTGTCCGGGAGTTCGGCGGAGTCGAGGGCGTCGCGATCGTCAACTCGATCAACCCGGACCGTATCGAAGGCCAGAAAACCGCGTCCTTTGAAATCATCGAGGAACTTGGTGAGGCTCCCGACCTGCACATCCTGCCGGTTGGGAATGCCGGGAATATCACCGCCTATTGGAAGGGATACCGGGAATTCCAAGCGGCCGGGCGCTCGGCCAAGCTTCCGAAAATGGTGGGCTTCCAGGCCGAGGGGGCGGCCCCGATTTTTCGCGGGCATCCGGTGGATCCGCACACCGTGGCCACCGCGATCCGCATTGGCAATCCGGCCAGTTGGGAAGGGGCGACAACGGCGATCCAGGAGTCCGGTGGCGGCATTGACATCGTCACCGATCACCAAATTCTCGATGCCCAGCAATGGCTGGCATCCCACGAGGGGATTTTTGTCGAGCCCGCAAGTGCCGCAAGCGTTGCCGGGCTCCTCAAAAGGCTTTCCCCGGAGGCCACTCAGGCCGACTCGCTCCCCCGTCATAAGGGTGCCAAAATCGTGCTCACCGTCACGGGGCACGGATTGAAGGATCCGGAGGCACCCGTCAAACACGGAGGTTTTGTGCCGATCGAAGCCGATGCGGACTTGACCGCAGTGCGGCGCGTGCTTGATAAGTCCTGAGCGTTTTTCTTATGCCATTGATCGTTCAAAAATACGGCGGCACGTCCGTTGGGAATCCGGAGAGAATTCTGAATGTCGCCCGTCGCGTCATCGAGACCCAACAGGCGGGGCATTCCGTCGTTGCGGTTGTTTCCGCCATGTCGGGCGTCACAGACAGCCTCATCAAACTCGCCCGTCAGGTCGCGGACAAGCCGACGGATCGCGAGATGGATGTCCTCCTGGCGACCGGGGAGCAGACGACGATTGCGCTCCTGGCCATGGCGATCCACTCGCTCGGGTCGAAGGCGATTTCCCTCACCGGCGCCCAGGCCGGCATCCTGACCGATGGCATCCACACCAAGGCCAAAATCGCCAACATTTCCCCGCGTCAGATTCGAAAATATCTCAACGAAGGCTATATTTGCATCGTGGCGGGATTCCAGGGGCAGACCCTGCAGGGACACATTACCACACTTGGTCGTGGCGGCTCGGATCTCACCGCCATCGCGATTGCCGCCGCGCTCAAGGCCAAAATGTGCGAGATCTACACCGATGTGGATGGCGTTTACACCTGCGATCCCCGGGTCGTGCCCGAGGCCCGCAAGCTGGAAACCATTGATTACGACGAACTCCTCGAGATGGCGAGCAGCGGCTCAAAGGTCATGCAGTCGCGTTCGGTCGAGTTTGCCAAAAAATTTCAAGTGCCTTTCGAGGTGCGCAGCAGTTTCAACACCAACCGGGGAACCATTGTGAAAGAAGAACCACTCGGACTTGAGAACGTCGTCGTCCGCGGCATCAGCATTGAACGCAACCAGGCAAAGGTCACGATCACCAACGTGCCGGACAAACCGGGCACCGCCTCGCGCATCTTTACCACACTTGCCGAAGCGAATGTGATCATTGATGTGATCGTGCAAAACGTTTCGATGAGCGGCACCACGGACATTTCTTTTACGATGAACGGGGACGAACTGGAAAAAATCGGCGGCATGCTCGATGCCGTGGCCCGGGAAATCGGCGCCGGCGAGGTGAAAAGGCAGAAGGGCGTCGCCAAGCTCAGCGTCGTCGGCATTGGCATGCGATCGCATTCCGGCGTCGCCGCCAAACTCTTCGAGTGCCTCGGCCACGGGGGCGTGAACATCCAGATGATTTCGACTTCCGAAATCAAAATCGCGGTCATTCTGGACGAAGTAAAAATCGAGTCCGCCGCACGTCTCGCCCATGAGGCGTTCGGTCTTTCGGCGGACGCCTGATCCCCGGCATCGGAGGTCCCCCGGGACTCAATCCCGGTTTTCTTCCAGCCAGGCGAGGACGTCCGCTGCCCGAAGCCCCTGCAGGCATTTGCCCGGTTCTCCGGGCGGACAGCTCACGCGTTTGTTCCGCAGGCATTCGCAGGGCAGGCTGTCGGCCCGTCCGTCGGGATGCAGTGGATGCCAGTGATCGGCGCGGGACGGGCCGTAGTGGATGAGCATCTTTTTTTTGAAAGCCGCTGCAATGTGGGCCGGGGCGGTGTCCGCGCCCCAATACCGGTCGCAGAGCGCAATCGTCGCCACAAGGCCCTGCCAGTCGAGATCGTGGAAAATCCGGAAACTCTCGCCGGGAAGCCCCTCGGTGCAGAGCTTCACGTGTCGGCGTTCGGCTTCGTCGGGACCGCCGGTGATCACCACGCCGCAACCCCTCTCGATCACGGCGGCGAGGACGGTTTTCACAACGGATGCCGGGAGTGCCTTCTGCATGTCGCGCGACGTCACGTGCGCGTGAAACACTTTCGAGGGGAGTCCCTCCAATGCCAGCCGGGCGGCCGCGAGCGAGTCTGCGGCGGGGAGAAGCTCGAAATCCGTTCCCTGGGATGGCACCCCGCAGGCTTCCAGGAGCTCCAAACGCTGGATGACCGCGTGCGGCTTGGATTTTTTGTGGTGCGGACGGAAGTGGTAGGCGGCCCGGCGCAGCGACCAAGCCGGCAGTTTCGGACGCTCGTAGGCGACACGGAATCCGGCCCGCGATGCCAGTGCCACAAGTGCGCTGCGATCATTTCCCGTGAAATCAATGACCCAATCATATCGGCGCCTGGCGAGCGTCATGGCGAGAGCCGCCTCTCGCAGGAGGTTGCGCCGGGGCCACTCGATGACCTGGGAGACGTCGGCGCACCCTTCGAGCGCGCAAGCCGTCCCTGCAGTGACCACCGCGTCAAGCCGGGCATCCGGATGGGCGGCACGAAGGGCGCGCAACGCAGGGCGGAGGAGCAGGGTATCCCCCAGATACCTCAGACACACGATCAGCACGGCATGGGGCTTTGGTGGCACGGGATTCATGGGTCGCGAAAATAAATTTCCTTCACGCCGGAAAAAACAGCTTCCGGACGCAGGTCGCTCATCGAGGCATCGGAAGGCGTCCGGTAGCCATCGGGTTTCGGAAGCTGGATCACGACATGTTTGTGCCGGTCCACCAGCGGTCCCACCCGGGCATCGCCCGGCGTGCAGTGAAGGAGCGCGACCGTGGGAGTTCCCAGCGCAAACGCCAAATGCATGATTCCGGTATCCGTGGAAACCAGGCACTTGGTTCGCTCCAAAAGAGCGGCGGACTGGGGCAAAGGCAGAAGCCCCACCACATTGAAAAATGGAATTCCGGCGGATCGCGCGGCTTCGGCAAAGGCGTCCGCCTTTTTTTTGTGATCCGGGCCGCCGAGGAGAAAGAGGGGGCCCATGTGGGCGGCATGAGTGAGAGCCGCCAGCTTGAGAAAGTGCTCGACCGGCCAGTCCCGGAAGGGCCCTCCGCCACCGCCGAGTTGAAAGGTCACGCCCGGCTCCTGCGGGAAACCGAGTTGCTTCAGGATGCCCTCCAGAGCCCCTCGGTCTTCGTCGGCCACTTTATAGACCATCCTTGGCTCCGAGGGGGTTGCTCCCGCGCCGACCGCCACGCGCACCGCCTGGACCGCCAGATGCGCCTTCCGCAAGCCCGGCTCATCCATGTTCCTGGCGCACAGCCAGGGCATCCCGGTCCGCCAGGCCAGTCCGACCGTGGCATCCGGCGCGAGCAGGTATCCGAGACACCGGGCCTCCGGATCGTGGCAGCTCAGGTAAAGAACCGCATCCCACGGGCCGGACTTGCGAAGCCGATGCCACAGACCCAGAAATGCCAGCGGACCTTTTCGCAGAAAATACAACTTTTCCAAAAGCGGATTGTGCCGGGCAATATCGGTGCGCCGATGGTGGACGACGGCATGGATCCGAATCCCTGGAATGCCGGAGGCCAGGGCCCGGATGCCGGCGGAATCCAGCAACGCATCCCCAAGCCCTGCCGTGGAAAACACCAACACCTTACTGCCTGCCGATAAGCTGATCGGACGGGCTCTCGGCGGACGGATCCCGGCCAGCAAACCGAAGAGTGCCCGGTGCGCAAGGAGATTGGCGGAGGAGGAAAGGCTCAGTTGCCCCTTCCTTTTGCCCGGTTTGCCCACAAAGACCTATCGGACGACGGATTTTCCGTCGGACGACGTGGAACTCACCGGCACCCAGATGGTCCGGTATTTCGGAATGCCATCTCTGAGCATCCTCGTGTAGGGGCCGTTCACCTTCTGCGGATTATACATGTCCCGACGATTTTCGAGTGTCGTGCAGGATGTCAGCCACAAAACCGGGAGGACGAGGAGGACGAGGGATGGTTTCACAGGGCCAGCTAAATGGAGAACCCCGCCGCGTGTCAATTCCAGAGGTCATGAAATAATTTTGCCGGAGCCAGAGTTCCACCCGGCGATGGCAATGTCCGGGAGCGGCCGATTTCATTTTGATCGCACCCGGTCCGCAGGTCTGCGGGGGGCGCATCTCCGATAGTTGCAGGTTCCAAGGCCAAAGGCCGACGATTCTCAAGCCCAGGCTGCAAGGC
>JACSRU010000123.1 GCA_014879575.1 Chthoniobacterales bacterium
TCTTTAGCTATTTAGCATTGCATATTTAGCATCCGCGATTTTCCGATTTTATGATGCCGGGGAGTATATATCCGAACCATCAATACGCAGGATCCTCTTCTCGCCAGCACGAACACGTATGCGAAACAGCCGACGAGCGGCTGGGGGTTTGGCAGAGGTCAGGTTGTCCCAAGTCTCCACGCCACATGGTCTACTCAAGGATTTGGCAGCTTCTGGCGTCCGATCGAGGTGGGCATTCATTTCGTGGGGCTCGGCGACGGGCCGCTCTCCTCCTCACCTGGTCCGGTAAGACCCGGCGTTCCGATTCGGAACGAACAAATCGAGATGCCGGGCGTTCAGCACGATACGGACATCACCCAACGGCAGATCGATCCGTCGTGGTCAGGCACCGGTGTTCCCTCCGTCGGCTGGATGCCTCCGGATGATTCCCGCGCCATTCAGGCCTTTCTGACGGTCAGCTTTCTGAATCCGGCACAGTCCCGCATCGCCGGATCCGCTCAGATGTGGATGAAGGTCACGGGATTGGACGGTTTCTCCGTTGCGGGATCCCCCGCAGTACCCGCCACCCAGCGTCCGCTTGGATTTCCCGCCAGCGCATCCATGTTGGTGGGCGCAAACACGGCAGGCGATGACATTGGTACGGGGGCCTGGTTCGGCTATCTCCCCATCAATGCCATGTCCAATGCCGGCGGATTTACCAGGACATTGGGGAATACGTCGGGAGTTTCTCAATTTCCATTCTTCAGCAAAATTGTTTCCATCCCTGCGGGACGTGGTGTGACCGCAATGAGTTTCACCGGGGGGACGATCACCATTGATCTGTATGATATTTCCGCAGGGCCGACTCAGAGTCTCAATCCCGTTACCCTGCCTGCGGGGGCGAACAAGATTCAGACGATTACCATCACCTTTCCCCCCGCGAACAGCCTGCCAATCCCGGGATTGACCAAGTATCCCCTCATTGGCACAGGGCTTCTCCAGTCAAACACCATGGTTGCGCCGACACAGGACGAGCATCAACGCGTCATTTCCACAGATCGCTGGAATCTGCCCCGAAAGATGTCGGGGGAATGGGGCGGTTTCAACGGAAAATACGGTCGCACATTGATTGACACAGAGGGGGTCGCAGATCAGGCGGGACGCACCGCCTCCGATGTGCTCCAGAGCATGATACTTTCCAACGCCTGGAGCGATGCCCGCCTCCTTGCCGTCCCCAGCGTTCCGACAGGAGCATTTGCCGCCCACCCCAGCTATGGCACAGCCCGCCTGGCCAACGACCTTCGCATGGGTGACGCCAACCCTCTTCCGGCCAACAGTGGCACCTTCGGTAAACTCGTCACCGGAGTCACCTACAACTCGACCGCCTTTAACCCGGCGTCCGCCAGCTATCATCCTTACCATCGCAATCCCATGGTTCCCGCCTCGTTCCCGGGTGTGGACACGTGGGACTGGGATAACGGACTCGGCAACTATGCGGACGGTCCGTGGATCAATAAGGCGGATGAAGGCAACCTCATGGCCAACACCAACCAGACGCCGTATTTTCATAACGCTCCTGTCGTCACTCCGGGAATGACCTTTTTTTCGCCCAATCGCCAAATTTCCTCTCCAGGCACGTTTGGCTCGCTGTCCACCGGAGTCTCCCGCCATATTCCGTGGCAGACCCTGCTTTTTCGCCCGGCTCCCCCCGGACATCCTGGTACGACCGCGCCTGGCGACGCCCGTTTGATGGATCTGTTCTGGATGCCGGTGGTCGAACCTTACGCCATCAGCGAGCCCTTTTCCACTGCGGGAAAAATCAACCTCAATCAGCAAATCGTCCCCTTCACCTACATCAATCGCTACACGGGTCTTCGGGCTGCCATGATGGGAGAAAAAGTCGCGCTGATCCGGAAGAGTGATTCGCTTGTTTATAAAAGCCCCTTCCCCGATAACCCTGCAAGCACAACTCCTTCTCGCCTGCCAATCAATCTGAGTGAGTCCAATGGCACGCTCAAGCAATTTGCGGAGAAATTTGCTTCGGGAGAAATTTACAAATCCGCCACGGAAATTTGCGACCTCTATCTCGTCCCACAGGGATACATTTGGCCGACATTTCAGACGCAGTGGTACGGTGAAGATTTTGCTCTCGTTGGCGATAATGTCCGGGAAAAACCTTATGCCAACCTCTATGCGAAGCTTACGACAAAATCGAACTCTTTCCTCGTCCACTACCGGGTCCAAGCCCTGCGTCAAACCGCGTCAAACCTGAAGGCTGATCCCACCATCTTCGATCCCACACAAGGAGACAAAATTGTTGCCGAACAGCGAGGTTCAGCCGTAGTGGAACGCTATTTGGATCCCGCCGATACCCGGTTTGCATCCGGATCACCGGCCAGCTTCTTTGAGGATCCGGCTGCGCACGCCGCCAACTTCTCGCTGGAGAACTACTACCGGACACGAGTTTATAATTCCAAAATCTTTAATCCCTGAGTGACGACTCAGGCGATATCCGGAAACGCTACCGCTCGATTAAATTGCATTCCACAAGCTCCCCGTCTCGGCTGAGTCGGAATGTTTTCAACTGCCAGGCGTTAATCGAGAGAGGATAAGATCGTTCCTCAATGGTTAACCGGAACCGCGTTTTTTTGCCTCCGGTCTCCCAAAGACGAATGACAAGAGCGTCAGAATCTTCGGCCTTCTTCAAGGTCACGACAAGAACATTGGTGGCACTTGTCCTGGCGAAGGTGTTCCCCTTAGTCGGCGCACACCGCCGTGTCGGAAAATAAACGAACGGATCTAAAGGCACATTGCACTCCCGCGCCGTGCGAACGGCGATCTGGGTGCTTGCTGCCGACGGACCAAAGAACAGACTGAACTTTGCCTTTCGAATCCCCTGATCCTGTCTCGGCATATAGCGATTCAGATAGCGGTCACAGTCGGGGCCGATGTTTTCCTCGTGGGTGGCATACGTTGGACTGCGAAGGATTCCCAGACGCAATTCCCCAGGCTGCCTGCAATAGGAATGTGTCCCATGAGAGACGACGCCGAACGCACCTTCGTCTCCCGAGACTCGCAGGAAGTGCTGGAAATCCATCTCTCCCCCACGTTCTGATGCCTGCGTGTCGTCGTCGATACTGTAGCACTTTTCCGCTTGGATACGATGGAGCTGATCATCATGACGCAGCGAAAGCCGCAGCATCCGATCATGTTCCGTCCAGAAGATGGTCTGCTCGACATGGATCACGGGGCGCTTGCGGTTAATCACGTATCGCTGTGCGATGTACGATGCTCCGTGGACAAAGATCGCTTCGACAATGATGCGAGTCGGTCCATCCTCCAGAATCGAAATCGGCGGTTTCCCTTGTGCAAAACTCCGGTGGGTGTGAGCGGAACCAATGATGGCCGCCGTCTGCTCTGGCGAGGCCAGCTTGAAACGTGCAATCGGATCGCACCACTGCCCGGGCGTAATCCAGCTGTGATTCAAATCTGAAAAAATCTGTGACTGGCAGGATTGTTTGTCGATCACTAGCCTTCCCTCACAAACCACACGGTCCAGCAATCCCGTCCGAATGTTGATGGTCACCTCAAGAAAATCTGTTTTCAGGGTCAGATTGCCCCGTTTCGGAAGTGCGGGGGATTTCCACCGCCGGATATCCTCCGGAGCCATCGGAGTATAATCCGAGTCAAATCGTTTATAACCCAAGGGAGGAATCGTTGTGAGAAAGACGGCCCTTGAGCGCCATTCCCCCCACTGGAGGTTCCAGAGATTCTCATCCGCCTTTTCGAACTGTGCTTCAGTCTCCACCCCATCCTGCAAAAGACGGCGCACGACCCCGTCCGGACAAAACTGCCGGTCAATCCCAAAGTCAATCTCCACCTCCTGTGTTACCTCCCACGGGTGGGGGTTAAATACGAAAATAGGAGTTTCGTTGCGCTCCGCAAGCGGTTCGTTCCGCAGCAGGGCGATCAACAGCTCCGCCCGCCGCCGCCGCAAGATCTCTTCCGCATGCCCGAGCAGCGTATGTCCATCCTGCTCCACTTTTTCTATGCCTGATCCTGTGACAAGATCGTGAAACTCCGAAAACAACAGATCTTTCCACGCAACGTGAAGGTCCTTTGAGGGATATTCCCTGCATTTCCTCCACCATGCCATGGACGCGTAATTTTCAACAGCCGCCATCAAGTTTTCCACTCGCCTGTGCTGCATCTTCAAGTCCTGCATGGAGGTGTAACATCCTTCCATGCAGGGCTTGAAATCTCCTTTCACCACGGGAAGGTTTTTACGCCCCCGCGTTTTGATCGTGTGCGCAAAGAATTGTTCAGGCGTCGACTCCACGAAATCCAAGCGCGGAAACAAACCAGACAGTTTCTGCAGATCCGCATACTCCGCATGGCTCGGCCCGCCACCGTGATTCCCCAATCCCCAGAGGAAAAGAAAATCTCCTTCCTCCCGATAATGATCTTCCCAATGCCCCTCCCGTAGATTTTTCAGGAGGGATCCTTGTGTGACATAATGGTCGTCGCTACGTCGTGCGACGATCTCCGCTCCCGAAGCGTGTCGCCAGCGGAAGGAGCCAACCGGTAACTCCATTGCCGCCGCATTCGGTCGGCAAAAAATATAAGAATCCATTCCGCATCCTTTCAGAATCTGAACAAGCCCCTGCGGATGTCCGAACGTATCGAAGTTATAAGCAGTCGTGGGATCCTTGCGGAATTTTTTCCGAAAATATTCCTTCCCGACCAAAAAATGTCGAATGACCGACTCCCCGGATGCCGCGACGAGGTCCGGCTGAAGAAAGGCACCTCCCGCAATATGCCAGCGTCCCTTGCGAACGTGCTTCCGAATCCTGCGGAACAATTCCGGATCATTGCGCTCCACCCATTCGTAGAGCAGCGACTCGTTGTGATTGAAAACAAAATCGGGATATTGGTCACAAAAATCGGCGGCCACCCGATAAGTCGATATCGCTTCCGTCAACCCCTCCTCCCATGTCCAAAGCCAAACGGGATCGAGATGAGCATTGCAAATCAAAAAACACTTCTGACGAACATTCGGGAAAGAAGATGTCTTTTTGGAAAAAGTGGAACGTGTGGACATAGGGAAATCGCCAAGAATGAAGAGAATAATTATAATGCCAGTACGAGTTGAGTTGCTGATTCCTGATTTCTCAAAACTGGCAAGAGAAAGGGGCCGTCACTTCGATCTGGCAAATTTATGTTCGGCAAGTTTATAAGGAATGGTAATCGGGCGGCACTTCTCACCAGCCAGTTGACGCCGCACCTGATAAACAAGTGCATGACAAAAATCCTGTTCGCTCGAGATTACAAAAGTCGCGTCCATTGGACAAAAGTATCGGTGCGTTTCGTTTCTGTGCAGAACAAGAACCAAATCTTTTGGCACTTCCACGCCCCGTTGCAAGATCGTTGCAAGGACACCCTCCACCACGACGTCCGGTTCGACGAAAAGTGCCTCCGGGCGCGATCTAAGGTCCCACAAAGCGCCGAATTGTCGATGTCCGAACTCCGGCATGTCGCTAATATCCAATCCACCTTCCGGTATTCGAATCCACTGTCGTTGGATCTGGATGTCATATTCCTTGCCGAGTTCTGAGAGATATCTAAAGACATCCGCTCCCTTAAGCACGCGCGGCCAATCGCCGGCAGAGCGCGGGGAAATAAACCCCAGAGACCGGATTTTTCTTTGCTTGAGATTCTCGAAAACAACAGAAAACATTTGCCGGATATCTCCTTTCACACCACTTGGAGACGTCGGACTCAGCGTCGCCGTCGGCACAGGCAATGAAAGCAGCCAACGCGTCCGTTCCGCTTCGGTGGTCAGGGCAAACAGACCCTGAACGTCCCGGTTGCGGGCGGCATATTCAAGCTCGGGCCAAGTCGTTGAACATTCTTTCAACGGACGTTGGTCCATCCAAATCGCTGCGTTTACGCCAATTTCATGAAGAGTATTTCTGGTGCCGACCACGAGACTCCGTTGGAACCATCTCATGGGGTCATTCATTGATTCCAAGCTGCAATAGATCGCCGCATCGCGCAGATAGGCAATCTGCTCTGCCACAAATGTTCCTTTTCCGTGTCGTCGAATGATGAGTCCTTCCCGTAGCAAGTCTATTAGAGCCGCATGAACCGTCGGGATATGAGTCTTCCAAAGAGCCGCCAACGCGCGCGTGGACGGAATAGTCGAGCCCGGGGGCAACTCGCCAGACACGATCAACCCCTTGACGTGCTGACCAATCAGACGCCGCGGAATATCCGCATTTGTAAATTCAAGACTGGCAAATTTTTCGATCATTTGAGGAGATTGTCAGTGGAGTCCGCACCCTTCGGAACTCTTTGTATGAGCCAGTATTTCTGATCAATGCCTTTTACTGTTGTCTTTTCAACCCAGCACCGAAGCCTTCGAACTCTCCACGAATCGACTGGGGCGATCAAATCTCAGATATTTTGCAAAGAGATTCCAAGGTGCTGTGTGCGGACCGGATTCACGGCTTGGCTCGCTCAACAACCACATCGTCGATCCAAAACTTCGCCTCGGGACCGCTCACCTCCACCCGTAGCTCGATGCCGGAATCCGTCTCGACCCGGAAAGGAATTTCAAACGGCTTCCAATCGAAGGAGCCCGAAATCGGATCTCCTTTCAACTCCGTGGTCGTTGCGCTGTCGTAAAAATCCCCTCCCGTTGCTACCTCAGACCCCTTTTTCAGCCAGATCTTCACTGGCACGGCATTCTCGGGAAGATTTTCGCCTTTGGCCCAGAAACGCAGAACGTAATCCGCAGAAGGATCGAGGTTAAAACGTTGAACGAGTAGTGCGGCGTTGTTTCCGGACTCGATGCGCAAGGAGCTGCCTCCGCCATGTTTTTCCGAATCGTCCCTGGCAATCACAGCTCTTGGCTGATCCACAACCTGCCCATTTGCCGGATATTGCATGACCCGCCAGGAACTCGGAATTGAGCCGTCCACGACGTCGGGATTCAGCCAATCACTCTGTGACAACACATATGTAGACCATGCTTCCATGTCACCGTCTTGCAAACCCTGAGGCACAGGCGCTTGAGCCAAAAGATCAGACATGGATAGCAAAAGAATTGCCAAAAATCCAAACTCCAGACGGGACGCTTTCATCACAAGCGACATGCATCTTTCAAATCAGAACCGAAATCAAGGAAAAAGACGAACATTTTTAACACCCGCCAAACCAGCAACGAAGAGGCTCTCGTCGCCTTCTGCCGCCACGTCGGAAACGCCCGCGAA
>JACSRU010000072.1 GCA_014879575.1 Chthoniobacterales bacterium
CGCTTCATCGCTTTCATCCCGGCGCCGGTCATCACCGGGTTCACGTCGGGCATCGCCCTGATCATCTTCATCGGTCAGATCGACAACCTCCTGGGCGTCAAGACCGAGGGCTCCGAGTCGGCGCTGCTCAAGCTGTTCGGCTACTTCCAGGGCGGGTTCACACCCGACTGGCGCACGATCGTACTTGGGCTTGTCGTGATCGCGACCATGCTGTTCTGGCCGAAGCAATGGAACGCGCGCTTCCCGGCCTCGCTGCTTGGCATCATCCTGGCCACAGCGCTCAACACGATCCTGGGCTGGCCTGTGCCCCAGATCGGCGAGATCCCGCAGACGCTGTTGCTGGCCGACCGGCTCAACCCGTTCGCATTGCCCTGGGATCAATTGACCGAGTTCATCACCCCGGCGCTGACGATCGCGGCCCTGGGCGCCGTCGAGTCGTTGCTGTGCGGCGCTGTCGCGTCGAACATGACCGGTGTTCGGCTCCAGGGCAATCAGGAGTTGGGATTGTTCGAGGGCGAGTTCTGCGAGACCCGCATAGACATCGGAGAGAACTTCGCGCGGAGCTTTGAGCCCCCGCAATTTTTCCGCATACGCGGTGCCTGCCGAAAGTTTTCCCTGGCGGATGCTGTTTGCCGCCGCGTAGTGAAGGGCGGAAATATTTGTGGGATCCGCTTTCAGGACGACCGCGAGATCCTCCATGCCCAGGGCATAGTGGCCGGAATAATTCAGCCAGGAAGCGCGGTTGATGCGCAGTTGCAGGTCGTCGGGTTTGCGGACAAGCGCCGCGTCGGCCTGCAGGATTCCCTGGCGCGCGTTTTCATCCTCGAGTCCCACCGAGACATCGATGTGGCGATCCTCGCGGGCCTGCGAAGGAGAGAGCAAGCCGCCGGAAACGAGCCCCCGGGTTTCGAGGATTTTTCCGTAAACGGAGTTCGGCCAACTGCGGAGTCCTTTGAGTGCTTCGTCGAGACCGGAACTCGGAATTCCGGCGTAAAACCAGAGAGCGCTCTTGTTGAAATGACTCAGGGGATCATTGGCTCCCTTGTCGAGGAGGCTGATCGCTGCAAGGGCACTTTCGAGGCGTTCAAATCGGACTCGGGAATTTTGCACACGGACTTCATCGGGAGCCTCCGCCGCCGCCTGGCGGAAATCCGCGAGGGCCCCCTTGGCGTCGCCGACGGCAAGCTTCGCGTCCGCGCGATCCAACTGGAGCGCGAAATCGCTTTTCCCGGCGAGCAGGGCATCCAGTGTGACAATTTCCCCTTTTCGTTCCCCCGCCTTCTTCAAATACTGCGCAAGCATCAGACCGGTTGCCCGGTCCTTTGGAGCCGATGCGAACCGCGCCCGCAGGATTTCCACCGCATCCGGCAATTTCTCATCCCGTTCGCAGGCCACTTCGGCATGGGTCCGCGCAACGAGTCCCGGATCTGGCGAGGGAATTTGTCGAAGGGTCTGAAGTGCCATGTCGAAGTCGGAGACTTTCAGCCACAATCCCACAAGTTCCTCCCGGGCCGCCGGGTCGTCTGGATGGGTGTCGAGCCATCGGCGGAGCAATTCAATTTCGGCATGGGGGTCGTTCTCCACTCGCGCCAAAGCCAGCTTTTGCTCCAAATCGGAAGCCAGGAGGGAGACCGCGTTGACTGCGGCGAGGAGGGAAATCACCAACAGAATCCGCCAGGGGGGAATAGGAAAAATCAAAGACCCCGAAGTTTCACGCAGTGGCGATCTCATGCAGACTCACCCCCTGGCGGCGTCAAGCAGGCGAAACTCTCCAGGTGCAAGTTCCATGACGACGGAGCTTCCGGCCTGGTGAAGGTGGAATCGCCGGGACGTGTCGAAGTCGATATTCTGAAGGCAGATTTTTTTCGAATCCGGGAAATACGAATAGTTGATGAAACGACACTCCGCGCCGGCGTCGTTGCCGTCATCGGAAATCCAAACCGTGCCGCGGGTTGTGCGGGCGATGTGGCGATAGACGTATCCCGCGAGCCCGGGGGAATCGAGGGTGGCGCCGGGACCGAAGTCGGCGTCGGTGGCGCCGGGATAGGCCCAGGTGTTGAGGAAATAGACTGTCCCCTTGCCGCAGCGGCGGCGCAGAAGGACCGGCTCCATCTCCTCGTCGTCAACGGCCAGCGTTTCGATGGAGGGGTCGGTGATCTCGATGTCCCCACGGCAAACGGTGAGGATGCCGAAGCGGCGCGGGTGCTTGAACCCGAGTTCGCCCTTGTGGTCGGGTGCGGTAGCCCAATAGAAGCGCGGTCCCTTCCCTTTCACCTTCACTCCGCAAAGTTCACTCCAGTCTCCGCCGCGCACGAGTTCGTCCACGCCGAAGGCGGCGTAGTTGCGGGTTTCGTTGGTGGAGAGGTGCGGGATGGACACAAAGAGCGTGCCGCCGTTGCGGACGAATGCGAGCAGCGCGGCGTATTGTTTTTCCGAACAGGTGTTCCACCCGACAAAAAGCAGGGCGCGGTAGTGAGCCGACAGGAATCCGGCGTCCACGTGGTCCATGGCAAAGCTCGTGATGTCCACCTGGCCATAAGGCGAGCCGGAGAGGAAGAGATTGTGCCACTCGCCAAGCACGGGCGGGCGCGGGTAAAACACCTGTGCGGCGATGTCCCAGCCGCGCTCCGGCTGGCCCGCGAACCAGAGCGGGTTTTGTTCCGCGAGATTGTACATCCCCGCCACGGCGTCGTTCGGGCGAAACTCCGGCTGGCCGAGATCGAGGTTGCCCTTGATGAGGGCGATGGGGGTTTCCGGCTGACCGGCGGGGGTTCCGTTCGCTTTGACGAAATCGTAGAAGTCGGAGATTTCCCGGCGATACTGTTTTGCGACGGGCGAGTGGTAGTTGATTTTGTCGTAGGTCTTGCGGGCCTCCGCGACAAACGGCGCGATGTCGTGCGGGTCGCGCTGGGTGATCGGACCGCCGAACTCCACGCGCGGCGTCTCGAACATCGGCGAATCCTCGACCAATTGCGCTTCCAAATACCAGCCCCCGCTTTCGTTGAGCACGATCTTGCTGCCGGTCAGATATTTCTGAAACATCGACGCCCGCAGGAGCGGAAACTTGTGCGGACTCGAATACGGGATCCAGGAATAGTGTTCGTGGGCCAGATGCGAACCCCAGAGCGGCAATCCATACTGACGCACCAAACCGCGCGAGAGCGCCGAGGAGAGGTTCAGGTGCTTGAACGCGTAGTCTTCGGTCATCGGAATGTCCGCCCCGGCGGCCACTTCGTAGTCGAGATAAAAGTTTGAGCTGGTCGCGGCGACATTGCCCCAGCCGGTCTCGTGCCGTTCTTGGACATGCGCCCGCACCCGGGCCACCAAATCGTCAGCCAGCGTTCGCAGGGTCACCTTGTCGAAGCTCCCGCCGGCCTCCGCCGTCAGCCCGAAGGTGAACCGTTCCCCGAAATCGTATCCCAGGTAAAACTTCCCGCCCGCGTCCTGAAATTGCCGCGACCACTCCGGCACAGCCTCCGTGTAGAGCAGCGCAATATAGAGTCCCTTCTCCCGCGCCTCCCGGATGAGCTTGAGCACCCCCGCGCCCTTGCGGTCCTTGAAGTCGTCGGGGTTCACCCAGTCACGGACTGCGATGTTTTTCCGGTTTTCCCAATCCGGCGGCGGAGGAACCATGCCAAGATCCTCCAAGGCATAATACCGGGCAAAAGTGGTTGGCGAGAGTCCGCCGCTGAATCCCCAGAACTGCACGAAATTCCCCTGATTGTCCTCGAGGATTTTGTCGAGCAACTCGGAGGGCGAGAACAACTGCGGCACCCAGGTTGTGTGCGTGCGTCCGGAACAGACAAGGTAATCCGGCATGGAATTCATGATGCCGGTGCCGACCAGCATGCCGCAGGGCGGCAATTCGATGGGAATTTTGACGTGGGTTTTCATGATGAAAATACCGCCCGGTTCGCCGAAGGTTACTTCCCGGCTTCGATGGGAGTGTCGGATTGATGGACGGAGAAAGAGGAGAAATCGCCCTTGTAGAGAGCAAGCAATTGAACACCTCCAGCACCCGGCAGCGTGGGAAATTCCGCCTTGCGCGGAGCCCCATCCCCATTGTCCACCGTCACCTGAATCACCTCATTTCCCACCCTGGCCTCAACGTTCAGCCACTCCGACAATCCGAGAGCCGCTGCACCGATGGACTCAAATTTTACCGTGGAGTGAAGGCGTGGGTCCGTGGGCGGCAACGTGGAATCTTTCAGCCCATGACAGGATACCGTGATGCCATCCGCCTGAACGGTTACATAATACCAAATAAAATTATCACCGTCCCGCAATCCGTTCCTCTTGACTGACAGGGCGGTGCCAAACCGCTCCTCTTCCCGATAACGCACGCGAACAATGATGTCGTTCCAATTCTGGGTCTCCTGAACGGAGAGAATGGTTTTTGGAAAAAAGACCGTTCCCTCTGCCACCTTGGCGAGAAACCTTTCGCCGTTCTCTTCGCGGATTTCAAAATTCTCCCCAATGATCGGAGCCGGTCCAAGAGGCTGGTCCTTCAAATCCATTGCCCACAAAAGCGATTCCGCACGTCCAAGGCCGGGCATCATGGCCAACACAAACACACTGAAAAACACCAGGGAGGAGAGAGAGAGTTTCATGACAGGAAGCGGATGAGAGATGCCGACAAGCCTTTATAGACACGTGTCTAACGTCAACTGAAAATATCTCAGCCCGTGCGCCCCCGGGCATCCACCGGCCATCGGTCCACCAAGCGTTCGCCCTGAACAACGGCCACCTGCGAGGCCAGATTGACCACCGGACAGATGTGAGCCGGGATGAATCGCAGGCGGTCACCCAACGCCAGATCGTCCACTCCCTTACCCGAAAGAAAGCCGTGTTCTTCACTGACTCTGCGAACCACGAGGCGTGGGAGTTCGAGGCATCGGGCCATGAGGCCGGACGAGGTCTTGTCGCTGCCAAACATCTTGGATCCGGCATCAATGAGGGCCAGTCCGGATTCCGGACGATCCACAACGGTGGCGAGAACGCTCAGGGCATTGTCCTCGAAGGACGCGACTTTTGTTTCCTCACTGAGCAAGAGGTCGCCAAACACATAACTTCCCGGACGCACCGCACGAACGCCCGGCCGACCCACCATCCGCAGGGCGGTGACGCTACAGCCCGGCCAGAAGGGGAGGGGAGGGGCACCAATGGCGGCGGCATGGGCGGAAAGCGTGCGGTGGATCGCGATGGCACGATTCTCGACCTCCTCGGAATTGCTCGCGTCGTAAGCGTGCCCCTCATGGGTATAGAGCCCGGCAAGCGTCATCCGGGGCGAGCGTCGAATCCGCGCCGCAAGTTCCACCGACTGTCCGGGATTTCGTGTTCCCTCGCGTCCGAGTCCCGTATCCACGGCCATCAGCACTGGGACAGGAAGAGAGAAGGATTCCAAAAGGGACTCCAACACCTCGCAATGGGCAAGGCTGGTGACGGCCAGGAGGAGTTCGTCGAGTTGATCGGCCAGCCAACGCAGGCGCCCAATCTTGGAGTGATCCGCCAGCGAATGCGCAAGGAAAACACGGCGGACTCCGGAGGGCAGCATCGCCTCCGCCTCTCCCAACTTGGCGCATGTGATCCCCCGGGCACCCAGTTCCAACTGCCGACGCAGCACAGGAACCATCTTGTGTGTCTTGATGTGAGGCCACAACTCCACCCCGTGCGCATCGCAGGCTGCCTGCATCGCACGAAGATTGCGTTCCAGGCGATCCTTATCGAGGACAAGGCCCGGCGAATCCACATCTGGATAGAGACTCCTCTGGGAAGGCATTTGCCCATCCCTATTTTGTCCGAGCCGGTTTGTCGAGTGGATCGTATTCGCTCCGGGAGAGCGCGCTTGATCCCGGAAACTCCTCCAATTAGAATCGCCCGTCATGCAAGCAAAACTCAAAGTCCGTCCATCCGAGGGGGAGCCTTTCGAGGTGGAAGTGGGAAATACGGCCACCATCGGACGAGGCAGGGACAATTCTGTCTGTCTGCCGATGAATCAGCATGTCTCGCGCCAGCATGCGATTGTCAGGTGCCACAATGCCTGGCAATACCAGATCATGGATCTCGGGAGCCGGAACGGCACGTTCGTCAACGGCCGACGGGTCATCACACCGGTGATCCTCGAGCACGGCGCGGTCATCCGCATCAGCAACAATGAACTGGTCTTTGAGCAGACGGAGGGAGGGGCGGACGACTCGGGCTACGATGTGACGCTGGCCTCGGGAACCGACACCCACCAGGAAGAGTCGGCAACCGTGGCAATCATGGTCTGCGACATCCGCGGATTTTCGACCATGTCCGAGATTCTTCCCGAGGATGCGCTGGCCCGCACGCTCGGCGAATGGTTTCGCGTGGCGGGAAACCATGTCCAGGACAGCGGGGGCACCATCGACAAATTTATCGGTGACGCCATTTTGGCTTACTGGGTGGGAGGAGCCGCCAACCCCGGTGAGGAAGTTCTCCGGGCCTTCCGCACGGGAACCAGCTTGTTGGAAAAGGCCCAAGCCCACCAATGGCCCGACCATCCCGATAAAAAATTCCAGATCGCGGTGGCCCTCCATCATGGCACTGTCACCTGCGGGAACATCGGGCTCGTTGCCCAGCGGGACGCCACGATCATCGGGGATGCGGTCAACACCGTCTTTCGCATGGAGGGCGTCATGAAACAACTCGGGCAGCGACTCACCACATCGGGGGATTTTCACTCGCTCCTTCCCGAAGCAATGCAGCCGGATTTCGATGACCTGGGAGATCACCAGTTGAAAGGGAAAAACCAACTCGTGCGCCTGTTTGGCCTCCGGTAGGGACTTCCTCATTGCCTCCGCAGGAAACAGGGTGTTCACTGTGCGGATTCCCACATGCTGGCCGTTCACGAAGTCATAAATCACACGATGGAAAATTTCCCGGGTTACGAGCCCGGAGACTTCGAGGTGACCGCCGTCGAGAAAGGCGGGTCGGACAGAAAGTTTTACCGGATCCGTGCGGCGGACCGTTCGATGATCCTGGTGAAGTATTCCGGTCACAAGGAAGAGAACCGGCACTATGTGGACATCGCACGGTTTCTGGCATCGGCGGGGGTGCAGACTCCGCATATGTATCTGCACGATCCCGAGGAGGGGTTGATCTGGATGCAGGATCTGGGCGAGGACGACCTCTGGGCGCACCGGACAGATCCCTGGACCACACGCCGTCCGCTTTATGAATCCGCGCTGATCGAGGCATTTAAAATCCATTCCGCAGCGACCCGAAAACTTCCCGGGGGCGGACTCACCCTGGAGCGCGAGTTCAATGAACAACTCTACCTCTGGGAGCAGGGGTATTTTTTTGAACACTGTCTGGGAAACTATTTCAAGATTCCGTCCGCCGAGGTGAACCGCCTTGCCGGCTTGGCCGCCCTGCAGGCGGCGGCGGTGCGTCTGGCGGCACTGCCCCGCGTGCTCGTTCACCGGGACTTCCAATCGCAAAACATTTTGATCCGCGACAATACCGCGTGGTTGATTGATTTCCAGGGAATGCGCCCCGGGCTGGCCCAATACGATGTCGCCTCGCTGCTCATGGATCCCTATGTCTGTCTGGATGCCGCCGAACGCCTCCATCTCCTGGGGTTCTACCAACGGCTTGCGAAAAGGTCCGGCATCGAGATGGCGGAGGATTTCGAGGAAGTCTTCCACTGGTGCTGTCTGCAACGCCTCATGCAGGCACTCGGCGCCTACGGATTTCTGGGCCTGCAAAAGGGGCGCACGGATTTCCTGACACACATCCCGGTGGCCAGACGCTCCCTGCGCGAAACCGCCGCGCAACTTGACGGACTCGATGAATTTGTCCGGGTGTTGGATTCTCTCCCATGAAAAAACAGCCTGAAACAGCCATCATTCGGCGCATCACTCCCTCGCTCGACAACGCACGTTACGCGATCAAGCGCGCGATCGGGGAACAGGTCGTGGTCGAGGCGGATATTTTTAAAGAAGGCCACGACGAGGTGACGGCACTTCTCAAATGGCGTCCGGTCGGTTCGAAGACCTGGCGCGAGACACCCATGCAGCCAATCGGCAACGACCGTTGGAGGGGGGCATTGCGTGTGACGACGGCCGGGATGTGGGAATTTACGATCGAGGCCTGGGGGGATGTCTTCTTCTCCTGGCAGCACGAGCTGGACAAAAAGGTCTCGGCCGGTCTCCAGGACCTCCAAAGCGAGATCCTCGAAGGATGCGCGTTTGTCGAAGCGGCTGCCGCAAGGGCATCGAAAAAAGACGCCGCCCTCCTGAAAAAATTTTCCGCCGCCCTGCGGAAGGCCACTCCGGAGGAGGCGCATGTGATCGCCCAGGATTCCGTGCTCTGCGGATTGATGGCCGTCCATGCCGACCGCTCGTTGGCCACAACCGCCGAACCGCCCCATCCGATCTCGGTCGAACGCGAACGATCAGCCTTCGCAGCCTGGTATGAATTTTTTCCGCGCTCTGCGGAGGGCAAGCCGGACTCCGGATCAAAATTCCGCGACTGTCTTGGGAGGATTGATGACGCCCGGGCGATGGGATTCGACGTGATTTATTTTCCGCCCATCCACCCGATTGGTGCCACAAATCGGAAGGGGCGAAACAATTCCCTGAAGTGCGAACCCGGCGAACCCGGAGTCCCCTACGCGATTGGCAACAACCGGCAGGGAGTCAACGGAGGCGGACACAAGGATGTCGCTCCGGAACTGGGAACCCTCGAGGACTTCGACTGGCTCGTTGGGGAAATCAACGCCCGGGGCATGGAGATCGCCCTCGACTTCGCGATCAACTGCTCGCCGGACCACCCCTACGTCAAGGCGCACCCCGAATGGTTTTTCAAACGCCCGGACGGCACGATCAAGTATGCGGAAAATCCCCCGAAGAAGTATGAGGATGTCTATCCGCTGAACTTCCACAACGACGACTGGCGCGGCCTGTGGGATGAACTCCGGGACGTCCTCCTCTTCTGGTGCGGGCATGGGGTCCGGATTTTTCGTGTGGACAACCCGCACACGAAACCCGTCTCGTTTTGGGAATGGGTCATCGCCGAGGTCACGGCGCAATTTCCCGGCACGGTCTTCCTGAGCGAGGCGTTCACCCGCCCGAAGATGATGCAGGAACTTGCCAAGGCGGGCTTCAACCAAAGCTATACGTATTTTACCTGGCGGAACTCGAAGGCCGAGCTGGCCGAGTATCTCACCGAACTCACCCAGTCGGAACTCAAGGAATACTTCCGCGCAAATTTCTTTGCCAACACGCCGGACATCCTGCCGGAATACCTTCAACACGGCGGACGCCCGGCGTTCCTCATCCGCGCGGTCCTGGCAACGATGGCCTGCCCGGTTTATGGGATCTACAGCGGATTCGAGCTCTGCGAAAATTCCCCGCTGCCGGGCCGCGAAGAATACAGCGACTCCGAAAAGTATCAGTTCAAGGGACGCGACTGGAATGCTCCGGGAAATATCAAGGAATACCTCACACGCCTTAATGCGATCCGACGCCAGAACCGTGCCCTGCAGGAATACTCGAATCTCCGAGTCCAGGTGGCCGAAAATGACCACATCCTCTGCTTCAGCAAGACGACCGCCTCACTCGACAACGTGATCGTCGTCATCGTCACCGTCGATCCCTGGCAGCCACAAACCGCTTTCGTCCGTCTGCCTCTTGCCGAATTCGGAATCGGGGAAAGCGAGGCCTATGTCGTCGAAGACCTTCTGACCGGAGAACGCTTCACCTGGCGGGGAAGCCGGAATTTTGTCGCCCTCAACCCCCACACGCGACCAGCCCACGTCTTCCGAGTCCGCCGCTGGCAGGACCGGGAAAATGGTCAGGACATCTTCGCCTGAACCCCCCGCGAAGGGTTCCGCTTTTTTAAATGCGCGAGCGGCGACGGGGCTTTCCGAGCCAGACGATGGCGTAGCCGGCCAGTGCGCCGCCAAGGTGGGCGGCATTCCCGACATTTCCCATGAGGCCGGTGAGAACGAAGAAGAGGGAGAGGATCACGATGATCCGGCCCAGCCATTTTGCGCGCATCCGGAGGGGGAGGACAAAAAACAGGAGCACTGAAATCTGCATTTCGGGGTAGAGCGCGGAAAAGGCGGCCACAACACCGCAGACCGCGCCGGAAGCACCGATCAGCACCGGGCCGGGAGCCAGCAGGAGTTGAAAAATTCCTCCGAAGATTCCGCAGGTCAGGTAAAACAGGAGGAACTTCCAGCCTCCGAGAAGGTTTTCCAGGATCCGTCCGGCGAACCAGAGGCCCAGCATGTTGACGAGCAGATGAAACAGGCTGCCGTGCAGGAATTGGTGGGTGACAAACTGCCAAATCATCCCTTCTGAAATCCCCCGCATACTCAACCCGAAGAACCCCTCGAAGCGGATCACCCCCATCGGGGACAGGAGCAGGGTAAAAAGGAATATCAGGATGTTCAGTCCCACGAGAACCCTCAGCACCGACAGCCGACCGTCCTGCCTCAAGCTCAACATGGCAGGATCCCGTGTTCGAGGCTCTGCATCTGTCCCTGGGGATGGCGGAGGCGCGGCAGGGTCATGGGATGGCGACCGACGGCAGCTTCCAGATTTCCCTTGCGTATTCGGAAATGGTCCGATCACTCGAAAATTTCCCCATGCGGGCCGTATTGAGGATCGCCATCTGCGCCCAGCGCGCCTTGTCCCGGTAGGCAAGGGCAACGGCTTCCTGGGCCTGACTGTAGGACTCGAAGTCTGCGAGGCAGAGGAAGGGATCGTGATACAGAAGGTTGTCGCGAAGGGGCTGGAGGATTCCGGGCGCTTCCTCCGGCGTGAAATAGTTCGAGCCGACCCAATCAACGACGGCGCGCAGTTCCTCGCTGGCGTTGTAGAACGCGCCCGGATTGTATCCCTTGGTCACGAGTTCCTTCACCTCCTCCACGGTGTTCCCAAAGATGAAAATATTTTCCTCACCGACCTCCTCGAGAATTTCGACATTCGCCCCGTCGAGGGTTCCGATGGTCAGGGCTCCGTTGAGGGCGAGCTTCATGTTTCCCGTTCCGGAGGCCTCCTTGCCCGCGGTGGAAATCTGTTCCGAGAGATCGGCCGCAGGAACGATGCGCTGGGCAAGCGACACCCGGTAGTTCGGCAGGAAGACGACTTTCAGTTTCCCATCAATTCTGGGATCTGAGTTGATCTTCGCTCCGACGGCATTGATGGCCTTGATGATCAGCTTCGCCAGATCGTAGCCGGGAGCGGCCTTCGCCGCAAAAATGAAGACCCTCGGCGTGACCACGGCCTCCGGATTTTGAAGGATGCGCCGGTAGAGCGCGAGAATGTGGAGGAGATTCAAATGCTGCCGCTTGTATTCGTGGAGCCTTTTGATCTGCACATCGAAGAGTGCCGTGGGATCGACCTCCACGTTGCATTCCTTGAGAATGAGGTCCGCAAGATCGGCCTTGTTGGCCTGCTTTACCGCCAGAAATTCCGCCTGGAAGCCGGGATCCCCGGCGAAGGCCTCCAGGCCGCGCAGCTTGTCCAGATCGCGTTCCCAACCGGAACCAATTTTCGAGGTAATGAGGTCGCTCAGCCGGGGGTTGCAGGCGAGCAGCCACCGGCGGGGAGTGATCCCGTTCGTCTTGTTGTTGAATTTTCCGGGATAGAGCGCGTCAAAACTCGGAAAGAGTTCGCTCTTGAGCAGCCGGGTGTGCAGGGCCGCCACGCCATTTACCGAATGGCTCCCCACCACCGCCAGGTGCGCCATCCGAACCATCTGACTGCCGCCTTCCTCGATCAGGGAAAGCTCGCGCTTCTTTTCGACATCGCCCGGCCAACGGGCTTCCACGGTCTCCAGGAAACGCTTGTTGATTTCAAAAATGATCTGAAGATGCCGGGGGAGGACTTTTTGGAAGAGTCCGACGCTCCATTTTTCGAGAGCTTCCGGCAGCAGCGTATGATTCGTGTAGGCGAAGGTGCGCGTGACGATGTCCCAGGCCTTGTCCCATGGCATTTTGTCTTCGTCGTGCAGCAAATGCATGAGTTCCACAATGGCAATGGCCGGATGCGTGTCGTTGAGTTGGACGGCCACCTTGTCCGGAAAATTTTCCCACGCGGGGTTGCTCTTGCGGAAGCGACGAATGATGTCGCGCAGCGAACAGGCCACAAAGAAGTATTGCTGGACGAGCCGGAGTTCCTTGCCGCTTTCCGTCTTGTCGTTCGGATAGAGAACCTTCGAGACCGTTTCGCTCCGGGTTTTCTGTTGGACGGCCTGATCGTAGCCGCCACTGTTGAAGGCTTCAAAGTCAAACTCCTCGGAAGCGCGGGATTCCCACAGGCGCAGGAAATTGACGGTGTGGGTTCCGAAGCCGGGAATCGGGATGTCATACGGAACTCCCAGAAGATTTTTCCAACCCACCCACTTGGGAACGTAGTTGCCCAGGTCGTCGAAGATGTTTTCGACATGTCCGTAGATCGGGATGGACATGGTGTATTCGGGCCGGACAATTTCCCAAGGCGTCCCGTATTGCATCCAGGCGTCGGGAAGTTCGACCTGGTATCCGTTGCGGAATTCCTGCTTGAAGAGCCCGTATTGGTAGTGGATCCCGTAGCCGACTGCCGGAAGATCCAGCGTCGCAAGCGAGTCCAGGAAGCAGGCGGCCAGGCGCCCAAGGCCCCCATTGCCAAGTGCCATGTCGTATTCCTCCTTCCGCAACTCATCCGCATCGAGCCCAAGTTTCTCCAGTGCCGCATGGACCTCCTGAAAAATTCCCGCGCTATACATGCTGTTGAGAAAAAGCCGCCCCATCAGGAATTCCAGGGACAAATAATAGACGCGCTTCACGTTGTTGTGATGGTGGACGCTCTGTGTGGCGATCATCCGTTCGATGATGATGCTCTGGACCGCCTTGGCGGTGGCGATCCACCAATCCCGGGAGGTTGCGGACTCGGCATCCCGGGCCAGGCCGAATTTGAGTTGATTGACGATAAAGTGGTCGATCGGTTGAGAGTGGGGATTTTCCATGGTCATAGATGTCAGTGTTCGGACAGGCCCTGTCCGGGGTTGAACTCCGCCGAATCAGGCGGTTGCCTTCTGTTCGGAGATGTAATTGGCGATTGTTGTCACGTTGACGAATGCCTTCCTGGCCACCTCGGCACTCGGAGTGGCGACTCCGAAATTCTTATCAATGGCCACCGCCAGTTCGAGGGCGTCAATGGAATCGAGCGCCAGCCCCTCCGGCTGAAAAAGTGCTGTCTCGTCTCCGATGGACTCGGGCGAAATTTTGAGCATGAGGCTGGAAACAAGCATTTGCTTGATGCGCATCTTGAGATCTTCTTCGGGCATAAATAATCGTTACGAATCGTCTGGAATCGGCAACACTGACAGGACGGCATGAGTTCTGGCAAGTCTCGCTTGGATGTGGCGTTGGTGGAACGCGGTTTCTTCGATTCCCGGGAGAAGGCGCGGCGCGCGATCATGGCTGCCCGGATTTTACTCGATGGCCAGCCCTCGACCAAGCCCGGCACCCTGATCCCGGCGGATGCCCGTCTGGAGGTCATTGCAAAAGAAAAGTATGTGGGCCGGGGTGGTTACAAGCTTGAGGCCGCGTTGGATGCGTTTCGCGTGGATCCCGCCGGGCGGATTTGTGCGGATTTCGGCGCCTCGACAGGCGGGTTCACGGACTGCCTCCTGCAACGCGGCGCCACGAGGGTCTTCGCGATCGATGTCGGCCACGGCCAACTCGCCTGGAGCCTGCGGCAGGATCCCCGTGTGGAAGTGCGCGAGGGAGTCAATGTCCGACACCTCAAGGCCGGGGAGATCGATCCCGCCCCCAGTCTTGCCGTTGCGGATGTGAGCTTCATCTCGTTGACATTGATTTTTCCCGCCATCTTTGCCTTACTGCCACCGGAATCCGACATGGTCGTTCTCATCAAACCGCAGTTCGAGCTCAGCAAGTCCGAAGTCGGTCGCGGAGGAATCGTCCGCGAGGAATCGCTCCGCCTCCGGGCGGTCGAAAAAATCCGCGCCTCGGTCGAAGGTTTCGGTCACCGCTGGCTGGCTGCGATCCCTTCCCCCATCACGGGTCGCGATGGCAATGTCGAATACCTCGCCCACATCAGACCATGATCGGCCTTCTCGCTCACTCGGAAAAACCGGCCGCCGCCAGAGTGGCCCAGGACATGGTGTCGGAACTCACGAAGCACGGCATTCCGTTTCTTGCGGAACGTCATACGGCGCCGTTGGCCGGGTTGACGGATGGTCTGGACATCCAGGATCTGGCCGAACAATGCGAACTCCTCGTTGCGATGGGAGGCGACGGAACAATTCTCCGCATCGTGCATAAATTGCGGCACACCCTCCCCCCGATCTTCGGCATCAACATCGGCTCCCTCGGATTTTTAACCTGCCTGGGTCCCGGGGAAATCTCCCGCGCCGTCGCCAGCATCCGGGATCGCGACTACATTCTGAGCAATCGCCCCCTTCTCGAGGCCCGGTTGACCCTCAGCGGCGGCACGGACCATGTTTTTCATGGACTCAACGACGCGGTGATCAGTCGCGGCGAGCGCTCGGAACTGGTCAAAATCCGGGTGCGTCTCGGGGAAATTCCCCTCACAGAATATAACGCCGACGGCCTTGTGGTCTCCACCCCGACAGGTTCCACTGCCTATTCCCTGTCTGCGGGAGGTCCGATTCTCATGCCGGATTCCGGGGGGTTTGTCATCACTCCCATTTGCCCGCATGTACTGACGAACCGTTCTGTGGTCGTGAGCGATGCTTCACAAATCCATGTGGAAATTTCGGAGCGCGGCCACCGTGTTTTTGTGAATGTGGATGGTCAGGAAACCTGCGAAATGGGGCTGGGCGATTCTCTTGTCATCACAAAAAGCGCCCGCTATCTTCCTCTTGCGATGCTCCCCGAACGTTCCTTCAGCGAGGTGCTGCGGCAGAAACTCAAGTGGTCGGGGACCAACATATGATTCCCATTTCGGAAATTCTCACAGCATCGCACATCAACCTGATGCTGACCTCCGGCACCCAGGAAGAAGGGATTGACGAAGTGCTCTCCAAATTGAATGGCGATCCACGCGTTCTGGATTGGGCGGCCCTCAAACAGGCGGTTCATGAACGAAATGCCCCGGCGATTTCCTGTGGGGCCTGCGGGATTTGCATTGCCCACGCAAGAACAACCGCCGTGCAATCCCTTGTCATGGCGGTCGGACGATCCGCCGAAGGGTTGACTTCTTCAAATATTGTCGAGCCCGTCCGCCTCCTCTTTGTCGCCGGTATTCCCGCAGCCTTCCATTTTGAATATCTGCGGGTGGTGGGTGCCATCGCCCGCCTCTGCAATGATCCGGCGGTTTTTAACCGTCTTCTCACCGTCCAAGATCCTGAAAAATTCGTCGAATTCCTGAGCTCTGCGGAAACACGTCTTTCGTAAATTCGCTCTGTGTTATTTTTTATCCCCCCAGAGTGAGGCACCCGGGCGCAGTCTCCCCCTCGCCACGATTGCCTTTGCATTCTCTATGCCCCCCGAAAGTGTCAATTGCTTGGCTCCTCGTCCTTTCGAGGTTTCCGGACGGGGGCTTCCGCCTGAAATGTGGCGACGGCATCGGCGAGTTGGCCGAACTGTTCCCGTCCATCGAGCAGGTCGCTTTCAAGTTTTCCGAGCATCTCCCGCAATGGCAGATGGGCCTTGGCGATGACAAGCGTGATCCCTCGTTCCCGCAGACGTTCCACGTAATCCCGCAATTGCTCGGCGGCGGTAAGGTCAATGCCCGGAATCGCCCGGGCATCCAGGATGACCTGACGCACAGGGCCGGTTTCCTGCGCAAGGAATGCTTCGATCCGCTCGATGAAAAACCGCACATTCGCAAAAATCAGCGGCCCATAAAACCGATAGACAACCAGTCCGGGAATGGTGCGGGCCGCAGAGTCATCCCCGACATCGTGCAGGGTGTCCGAGCCCTCCACGATCCCAAGGAGGGCATCCTGTGGGCGGACGATTTGCGCCAGCACCCCGAGCAGTGAGAGCACCACGCCAAGGAGAATTCCCGGCAGCACCCCGAGGATGATCACTCCGGCCGTGGTGGCCGCGGCAACGACCATGCTGAAACGATGCAGATGCCGCAGGCGGGAATACAGGCCGGGATCGAATAATGTCACTGCGGTGAAAATCAAAATCGCCGCAATCGCAACGGACGGGATCATTGCAATCGCCGGGGCAAACAGAAGAACAAACACCAGCACGAGCGCGGCGGCCAGGAGACCCACCATTTGCGTGCGTCCGCCGCTCGCGTCGTTGAGCAGGGTGCGCGTCTGGCTGCCGCCGACGGCAAAGCTGCCGAGAGCCGCCACCACCACATTGGTCACACCAAAGGCCACCAACTCGCGATCGGGGTCGATGTCATAGTGATGCCGGTTCGCGATGGACCGCCCGAGAACGATGCCCTCGGAGAACACAAGCAGCGCAATGCCCAGTGCCGCAGGGAAAAGCGGGGCCGCCTCCTCCAGCGCAAGATGTGGACGCATGGCGGCGGGCATGCGCAATTCCACAGTTCCGATGACATTCAAGCCATGCGCCGGAAAATCCACGAAGGCACCGGCGATCATGGCCAGAACGAATACCACAATCGCGCCGGGAATTCGCCAGGGGCCCCACCGGAAAAACGCAAGGATGACAAGACAGATCCCGCCAGTGAGTAACGTGGCGGGATGGCACTCTCCCAGCCGCGTCGCCCATTCCGCAAAGGAAAGCAACGTATTCCCGGTTTCCAGAGGGATGCCACACAACTTGCCAACTTGGCTCCCAATGATGACGACCGCCGCACCGTTCATGAATCCAAACATCGCCGGACTCGACAAAAAATCCGCCGCAATGCCCAGCCGCAGGCGCGCCATGAGCAGCAGGATGGCACCGGTGAGAAACGAGAGAACCGCAGCGAGGGTGACCGCCTTGCCGGGATCCCCCGTCACAAAGGGTCCGATCGCCGTGCCAACGAGCAGGGCGATCGCCGCATCCGGCCCCACCATCAGATGCCGCGATGTCGTTAAGAGCGCAAAGACGACCATGCCAGCCACGGCGGCAAACAAACCGGCCACCGGCGCACACCTCGCCAGTTCCGCATAGGCCAGGGAGGAGGGAATGAGCACCAGCGCAACCACCAGTGCCGCCAGCGCGTCGTGGCGCCAAAAGGTCCGATCATACCCCCGCAGCAGGGACAAACCGGGCAGAAGGAAGCCGCCCTTACATCGCATCAAAAAGCGCCTGACTCCGGGCATCCATATTTTCCGAGCGAATGGCCCGCCGCTCGGCCCGATAGTCCGTGCGCGTATTCATGCGCCCTTGTCTGCGTTCGAGGGCATCTGTGCGGGCCGCCGCACAACCCGACAAGCCGCCCGCAAAGACTGTGGCAAGGCTCAGGAAGACAAGGAAAAGGGACAGGGAGATTTTTCGGGGTGGAATGCTCATGCCGGATTCGTAACGCAAAGAATCGGAAAAGGCAAGTCGCAGAAAAAAAGGCACCGGAGGAGAATCTCCCCCGGTGCCTGGGTTGAAGGTTCGATCAGCGATTAGCGACGGTAGTCGCGTCCGCCGCTGCGTCCGCCGCCACGGCGATCATCGCGGGAGTCCCGACGGGGACCGTCGAAACGTCCGCCGCCGCCCGGAGGGCGATCTTCGCGAGGACGGGCCTCATTGACCGTGAGGGCGCGTCCATCGAGTTCCTTGCCGTGGAAGGCTGCGACGGCAGCCTGCGCTTCGGAATCGGAGCTCATTGTGACAAACGCAAATCCGCGCGAGCGTCCAGTGAATTTATCCTGCATCAACATCACTTCGGAAACAGAGCCGCACTGAGAGAACAGGTCTTGAATGGCGATTTCCGTCGTGTTGAACGAGAGATTGCCAACGTATAGTTTATTACCCATGGTAGTATTTTATTAAGGCATTGGGATCGGAGACTGTTCCCGACTACCGGGTTTCAAACCGCCACCGGAATCTTCCGCACGGCGCATTCACCAAATCACGACCACATCTGCTGAGTGCGCTTATTGTCGGTTTTTCGGGTTTTGGCAAATGATTTCTTGAGGGATTTTACGTTCCCGCCATTGACGGGGGGCCTTGTTTTTTGAGAGTCATCATTCGATGCCCTGTTTTCGGCGATTTTTGTCCCTGCTTTTTGCCTTTGTCGCTTTTTCCACAGCCTGGTCTGCGGAGGAAATCAAGGTGCCGTTTAATTTCCAATGGGGAGAGTCTGCCCAGCGGCTTGAAGAGAGCCTGTCGAAAGTGCAGGCGCGGGTGGTTGAGAGGAAAACCGTCCAGAACCGAAATGTTCTCGTGGTCGAGGGCATCCCCCAGAAACTTCTGCAGCGGGTGTTGTTTTATTTTGACTCGGACTCCCTGAATGAGATCGAGCTCCACTACGGCGATGCCTCCTGGGACTCGGTGCAGTATGCGCAATTCTTCGATCAAACCCGCAGAAACATTGACACCCGGTATGGCATGGGGCGCGTCATCGCCCGCCAGAAAACCCGCGAGGGGGAAATCCTGCAGACCCTCATCGGCTACCAGTGGGTGCAGGCCACCACGTCCCTGCAGTTGTTTCTCTATACGGCGGAAAAGGGCTCGGACTGCATCCGCGTGCTCAGCCTGCACTACAAGGGAGTCTGATCACCGGGTGGGGCCTCTTCCGCCCGGGGGTAAAAAACATTCGGCGCACCGAGTGCCGGGACGGGCGTGTTTTTTGGGGCAGGAACTCTCTGTTGGCAGCGGAGGCGCAATTTGGTAGGATTCCGCGTTCCATGTCTGAACTCCTTTCCACCATCCGTCAGGCGGCCCGGGACGGTCGTCTGCTCCCTTCCTCCGCTGAGAACATTTCGTCGCTCCTTTCGGGAAGCACATCTCCGGTTTATGAGGCGGCCATCGCCGAATTGACGGCGACCGGGAACTGGAAGGAACTCGACAATCGGTTCTTCCGCACGCTGGCCTTTGGAACCGGAGGGCTGCGCGGCAAAACCATCGGGGCAGTGGTCACGACCGTGGAGCAGGGCTCGCCGCAACCGCTCGGACGCCCCGAGTTTCCATGCGTGGGCACCAACGCGATGAACACCTATAATATCAGCCGGGCCACACAGGGGCTCGTGGGATACGTGCTGGAACACTTCAAAAAATCCGGACGCCCAGGCAAGCCGTCCATCTGCATCAGTCACGACACCCGATTTTATTCGCGGGAATTTGCCGAGCTGGCCGCCAAGGTGATTACCGAGCATGGCTGCGATGCCTGGCTTTTCGAGGGGCCGCGTTCGACGCCCGAGCTTTCATTCGCGGTGCGGTATGTCGGTGCGCAGGCGGGAATCAACCTGACCGCCAGCCACAATCCCCCGCAATACAACGGCTACAAAGTTTATTTCGAGGACGGCTGTCAGGTGGTCGAGCCCCATGCCTCTGCAATCATCAACCGGGTCAACGCCATCGCCTCCGAAGCCTATGTGCCGGTCAGCGATCCCGGACGCGTGATCCCAATGGGCGAGGAAGTGGATGAGGCCTACATGGACCGCCTGGCCACCCTGCCCCTGGATCCCGATCTCATCCGCCGTGAAAACTCGCTGAAAATTGTTTTTACCCCGCTTCACGGCGTAGGGGGAGTCATCATCAAGCCCATGCTCCGGCGCCTGGGATTCCAATGCGACGCGGTGGCGGAGCAGGAAGTGCCGGATGGCAGATTTCCAACCGTCAAATCCCCCAATCCGGAAAATGCCGAGGCACTCACAATGGCCATCGCTCAGGCGAACGCCACCGGAGCGGATCTTGTCATTGCCACCGATCCCGATGATGACCGGATGGGAGTCGCCGTCCGGGATGCCACCGGAAAAATGCAACTCCTCACCGGCAACCAGATCGGCGCCCTCCTCGCATGGTATCGGACCAGCAAACATTTTGAGTTCGGAATCCTGAATGAGGCGAATCGCGGACGGGCGGTGATCATCAAGACGTTTGTCACAAGTGATCTCCAGAAGGCGATTGCGGAAAAATATGGGATCCGCTGCGTCGAGACCCTGACCGGTTTCAAATACATCGGCGAAAAACTCGGAAAATACGAAGCAGCCATTCCTGAAGCCCTTCGGACGAATTATACAAAGCTGTCCGAGGAGGAGACCCGTGCACTGCGCCTGCAATACTCGACGCTGTATATTTTTGGCGGTGAGGAAAGCTACGGATACAGTGCCTCGGATTTTGTTCGGGACAAGGATGGCAACAGTGCGGCCGTCCTGATTGCCGAAGCGGCCGCCTATGCCAAGTCCCGGGGCCTTACCCTGGCGGGACTGCTTGATGAAATTTTCTCGGAATTTGGCGTTTATATGGAGCGCAGCGAGTCTCAGACGATGGAAGGCGCCGAGGGGGCTGCCCAAATTCAGAAACTCGTGGAATCCTACGCGACGCATCCGCCGGTTGCCCTGGACGGTTCCAAGGTGGCCTCGGTCATCAACTTCGCGGAGGATGCCGTCCACGATGTCGAGGGGGACAGGATTCCCGCCGAGGGCATGCTCATGATCACGCTTGAAGATGGCCGGAAAATCGCCGTCCGCCCATCGGGGACGGAGCCGAAAATCAAGTATTACATGTTTGCCGCCACCCGGCCCGCCGCCGGGAGCCGGTTTACAGGTTCCGAACTCGAAGCGGCCAAGGCAAAGGTTGCCGCCGACATCGCCAGCCTGTGGGCCTTTCTGGAGGCGGACGCCCTGGCACGCCTGGCATAATCGCACTTCCTCCCTTGCGCCAAAAAAAGAGACGCGGAGACTCGAAACCCACTCCCGGGTTTCCCCTCGCCGGCTCTCCCCGTTCGCTGGCCCTTGTCCTTGGGCTCTTGACTTTCGCCCTCTATCTGCCGTCGCTCTGGTCGGGGTTTGTTTACGATGCGGAGAGTCAGATCCTCATTGACAACTTCCTCCATGAGCCGGGACATTTCGCCGATGTCCTGACGCTGCGTGTGTTGTCGCAGGACGTGTTGGATGGCAACCGGCCGGTGCAGTTGCTGTCGTTGATGCTGGATTCTCTTTTCTGGAAAAAGTCGCCCGTCGGCTATCACCTGACGAGCAATCTGCTCCATGCGGGCAATGTCGCGTTGTTGTTCTTTTTGATGACGACTCTTCTGCATCGGGGAACCCCCTGGAAAAAGGGTGCCTCCGGCCCGTTCGTTGGCCTGTTGCCACCCCTGTTGGCCGCCCTCGTCTTCGCGGCGCATCCCCTGCTTGTTGAGCCGGTCGCCGAAGTGAGTTGTCGGGAGGATTTGCTGGCGGGATTCTTTTTGCTCTCGGCCGTGTTGCTGGCGTTGCAGTGTGCGGGCGGGAAGGCACCTCTCTGGACGGGGGCGGGCTGCCTGCTGGCGGTTCTGCTTTCCTGCGGGGCGAAGGAAGCGGGCATCGTGACGCCCTTTGTGATCCTGCTCACCGGCTTGTTGTTTCGGCGAGGGGAGCCGTTCCTCCGCTGGCTGATCCTGGCGGGAGGCGCCCTGGCGGTGGCGCTCGGGTTTCTTGCCGCGCGCTTCCTCCTGCAACCGGAGAGCTCTGAGGTCTTCCTGCACGAACCGGGCTACCTCGGCGGTTCACTGGCGACCGTCGTGAAGGTGCAACCCCGGATCTGGGCGTTTTACGTCCGGGCCATCTGCTGGCCATCCGCCCTGTCGGCCGACTACACCGCACAAAATGTCCTGACGATTCCCGCGCTGCACGCCTGGCTTGCCCTGGCGGGATTTTTGGCCCTGCAACTTTTCACCGCGTGGAAGTCCCGCTTTGGCGTCATGGGACTCGCCTTGTTCTGGCTTGGGCTCGCGCCCGTATCCAACGTGATTCCCATCTTTCGCCCGGTGGCGGACCGCTATCTTTACCTTCCGTTGATGGGGGTGGCCTTCACGCTCTGCGGGCTCCTTGTGCTTGCCGCCGGCCACAGGAGACTTTATCCGGTCGCAACGGGCGGAGTGGTTTGTGCCCTGCTTGCGCTTCTTCCCCAGACCCTCCAGCGACAAAATGTCTTCGCAAATTCCCTGAACCTTTGGCGGGATGCGGTGCGGAAGTCCCCCTGGTCGGAAACCGCCGCCAACAACCTCGCCTATGCCTATCTCGAGGAAGACCAACTGCCCGAGGCGTTGAACGCCTTTCAGAAAACGCTCAACCTCACCTCGGGAAAAAAAGCCAACGCCTGGGCGGGTGCCGCAGTTGCCTTGGAGAAACTCGGACGGCCCGCCGACGCCCGCGCGGCATTGGATAAGGCCATCGCGCTCGAAAAGATGTATTCGGATCCCCAGAAGTTGAAGCGCTCCCTGGTCGTCAACGCCGAGCAGTTGGCTGTGATTGAGCAAATCCTGCGGAGACCCTGAAAAAACGAGGGGAATTGCGTGCCCTCCCGTCCTCCCCGGACACGTCCTCCCCAACTACCTTCCAGCCAGTGCCTGATCAAAATCCGCGAGCAAATCGGCAATATCCTCAATGCCCACGGACACGCGGATGAGTCCCTCCCCGATGCCGACCTGCTGGCGTTCTTCGAGGGTCATCAACCGGTGGGAGGTTTTGCTGGGAATGCACACGAGGCTTTCCACCCCGCCCAGGCTCAATGCCGGCAGGACCATGCGCAACCGCCGCAGCACTTCATCCCCTCCGGACGGATCGCGCAATTCAAAGGAAAGCATCCCGCCAAAACCACTCATTTGACGGATGGCGATGGAATGGTCCGGATGGCCCGGAAGCCCCGGATAATTGACCGCCGCCACGGCGGGATGCGCCTGCAGGAATTCCGCAAGCCGCCCGGCATTTTCATTGTGCTGACGCATCCGCAAGGCAAGCGTCTTTAATCCCCGCTCGAGTTGGTAGCAGGAATGGGCATCCAGCATTCCTCCATAATTTGTGGCCGCCTCGGTCAGCCGACGAATGATGTCTCCCGAGGAAACAACCACCCCGGCATTCACATCACTATGCCCGTTGAGGTATTTCGTGGCACTGTGGACGGCGACATGGAATCCGAGTAAAAGGGGCGTCTGATTGATCGGAGTCGCAAACGTGTTGTCCACCACGGTCAGAAGTCCTTGGTCATTCCCCAGCTTCGCGAGGGTCGCCAAATCCACGCAACGCAGGAGCGGATTCGACGGGGATTCCACGTAAAGGAGGCGGGTATTGGGACGAATCGCCCCCGCAAACTCCCCGGGCGTGCGATGGAAGGAAACCTCGACGCCCAAGCGCGTGAGTTCCCTGGTGACCAATTGCTGGGTGCCACCATACAAGTCGGACTGAAAGGCCGCATGGTCGCCGGGCTTCAGGAAGGCAAGCAAAACGGTCGAGATCGCCGCCATGCCCGATCCAAAAACCAGCGCCTCCTCGCCTTGTTCCAACGCGGCCAGCTTGCGGCAGACCACCTGTTGGTTGGGCGTATTGAAGTAGCGCGGATAGATATTCGTGTTGTTGGGGTTTGGAAAAGCAAAAGCCGTCGAGGTGTAGATGGGACTGCACGCGCCACCGGTGGCGGAGTCGAGATGCGTCCCGGCATGAATGCAGCGGGTGGAAAGACCGAAGGAGTTGGAATCATTCTTCATGGATGCGGAGGACTGGCGGTTTCTTTGGAGAAATCCCGGCGAAGATTCACGGATCCTGGAATTCGTGCAGGAAGCAGGCCGGGCTGGAGGGTTCCCCCGTCGCCACGAGATCCGAGAATTCCGGGTGACGATCGAGGAACGCCGCCACATACGAACACTCCGGGACGATCCGCCAGTTATTTTGACGCGCCTCAACCATCGCGGCGTGAACCAATTGCGAGGCAACCCCCTTGCCGCGAAGACTCCCCGGCACATACGTGTGATCGAAGACGACACCTCCGTCCTTGAAAACGTAGCTCAAATAGGCGGGCTCGCCACCCTCAGACTCCACCTCGAAGCGTTGCCGGGCTTTGTTGTGCGTCATAGTTTTTTCCGTCGTCTGGGAGGCCAAAGATCGTCATCCCGCCCCCTCAAAGCAAATGGTTTCTGCGAGGCGAAGGACTATCGGGCAGTATCCGTTGGATCGCAGCCTTCAAGACAAACGCCGTGCACCAGGCATGCGAGAAACCGGCGACGTTGCCATGATTTCGATAAAACGGCCCCACATCGTAGTTCGCGCGACGGTCGTCTTCTTCAAAAAGGCAGACAGAATTTCCCAGTGCGCTCCAATCGTTGAAGTAGAATTGTTCCGTGACCATCCCGGCGTAGGCGTTAAATTGCCCGTCCACCTTCGGCACCAACTGGGCGGCAAATTCCCAGTGATCATCCGCAAGCATTCGCCATGTCGCATCTTCGGTCAGACGGGCCAATTCGCTCAGACTTTCCTCCACATCGAGACCATACAAGTGCAGGTGCGCGGGATCGGGCATCCAATTTCCATCGAACCCCTCCGGTCGTCTTGCCGAGAAAACCGTGCTGTGCCCGCCGAGCGGTGGCGCATGCCTTGTCCACCAAAAGCCGGAGGGCGACACAATCCCGCTCGCAGCGAGATGCGTCCAGACACGTTCCACGATTTGTGCTGTTTGCTCATCCTTGAAGCGCAAGGCCCAATCCAGAAGCGCCTCAAAAAAATCCCGAATGCTTTCCCGGGCGCCCGGCCAGGTGACCGTGCGTATCCGCCAGGTCACTTCCGTAAGCTTAGAGCAACTCCATGAGAGTTCGCGGGGCTGCGTGTAGTCATGCCCGACATGCCGATAGGGACGCTCCCTCTCCGGCACCGAGGCCATCAACGCGATGCCGCCCTCGGAAAATTCGAATCCGACACTCGCCGACAGGCTCCCGCCTCCCGCAATGGCGTAGGGCTCAACCTCGAGGATCGTCCATCCCCGGCATTTGTGACTGCCCGAAACACATTGCCACCCGCCCCCCTCGGGCACTATTTGTCTGTGATGCATCGTTTGCATCATCCCAAGGATTCCGCCCCGGTGAGGATCCGGAAATCGGCAACCCTCTTTGCGCCCGTTCCCGTCTGAGCGTATGGGAGGAATCATCGTCCGCCCCCGCTCGCGCATCCTGCATGGCCATGACTGGGTGTATTCGAGCGAAATCCTGAAAACCTTCGGACATCCCCAGGATGGCGAGGTCGTGTCGATCAAGGATGGGCGCGATCAACTCCTGGGAGTTGGAATCTACAATTCCCAATCGCAGATCGTCGTGAGGAGGTATTCGCGACGACGGCAGGATTTGGATGAGGATTTTTTCCGCCGGAGGATTTCCCAGGCGATGGAATACCGGGTGAAAGCCGGTTGTCGGCGGGATCTGGGGCGCCTCATCTGGAGTGAGAGCGACGGACTTCCCGGCGTCATCGCCGACCGATACGGTGAAGTGGTTATGCTGCAAACCCTGACAAAAGCGATGGATTTGCGTCGGGAGACCATCGCGAAGGTCTTGCTCGAACTCACCGCGGCAGGCGGTGTGATCGAACGCAACGACGCGCCGGTTCGAAACATGGAAGGGCTGGAACTCCGCAAAGGAATCCTTGCAGGCACCTTGCCGGAACAGGTGATCGAGATCGACGTCTCCGGTGTTCGCTTTCTTGTGGATCCCCTTGCCGGGCACAAAACCGGGCTCTATCTCGACCAGATCGAATCCTACGGCATCGTAGCCGCCTACGCCAGCGGGCGCAGGGTTCTGGACTGCTTCTCAAACCAGGGCGGCTTTGCCCTTGCCTGCGCAAAAGCGGGCGCCCTCACAGTCACCGCTGTGGAGTCCGGCGCGGAGAGCGTCGCAAAGTTGCTGGATCATTCGAAACGCAATGGCGTGGCCATCGAGGTCCTCCCGGCTGATGTTTTTGACGTGTTGACCCGCACCGGGGAGTTCGACCTCATCATTCTGGATCCGCCCTCCTTCGCGAAGTCCCGGGCCAAGGCAAACGAAGCCCTGCGCGGATACCGGGATCTCCACGCACGGGCGGCGCGTCGGCTTTCCAAACACGGCCTCCTGGTCAGCTTCTCCTGCTCGCATCACATCTCGGCGCAGGAATTTGAAGGCGCCATTGCGGAGGGTCTCCACGACGCCAAACGAAACATGCGGCTCGTCCGCCGAATCAGCCAGCCGCTCGATCACCCGATTGTTCTGGGACTTCCGGAAACCGAATACCTCAAGGGGATCGTGTTGGAGGCCATGCCCGGGCGTTAGGAGCCGGCTCAGGAGTCAAACCGGTTTGCGCATGAGCCAGTAGATCTCGCCCGGCCACCCCGGAAAAAGACGGCCCCAGAACAGATTGAATCGCATCCATGCAGCGGAATTTTCCAGCGGGCTTCCCTTGCTCCGCAGAAAAAAGGCGCCACGGAAAAACTCCGCCACCAGACCGGCCTCTTGCGCCATCCGACGGACACGGGCTGGGGAAAAGACGCTCACATGTCCCATGGGTCCCGCATTTTTTCTCACCTGTTTTTCGCGGATCCCAGCCAGCATGTCGGGAACCACGGGGAATCCCCCGATGAGCGATCCCCCCGGCGCAATGCCGGAGGCAACTTTTTTTAGTGCCTCCTCGGGCTCGAAGAGATGTTCCAGGACATGCAGGAGGATCGCGCAATCATACGTTCCGGGCAGGGCAAAATTCTGATCCTCAAGATTCGCCACAAAAAACTCCCCGTAGCCGGCCTTTTCGAGTTTTTCAGTGAGCATCACTGCATCCACGGCGGTCCATCGTGACCACGCAACCCCTTGAGGAGCCGACTTCACGAACTCGAGCATCTGCCCCCGGTGGACTCCGATCTCCGCCACGGCAAGCGGCCGCCCCGCACGCAGGCATTCCTCCCGCAGGAGTTGGTATCCGAACCAATACCGCAACAGACGCAGGGGATAACGAACGGATTTGGCTTCCGCTGGCATCCCAAATCGCTTGGCACGGACGGTCGGATTGTCGGCAAGAAATCCGATGTCCCAACTGGCTGGATCGTAAGTCTTCAAAATGGTCCGGCATGGTGCGCACTCGGCAATCTCCGGTCAAGTCCAGGCTGAAAGCCCATGAAGCCCTGCATGAAATCTCACCAAAGGACGCCAGAGATTCGCTTCAAAAATCGCGTCCGCCCGAAAATTCCCCTTTCCGGCGCACTTTCTGCGGGTGCCCCCGGGCATTTTCCCGTTCGCAAGTGGCCAAATTTTTCAATGGCCCGCCCTTGCGTGCGGATTTGCGGATTGTGAGCCAAACCTGTTGCAACGGAAACTCCGTCGTTTCCCTCGACTACCGAAACTATCCGGAGACGGGCTATCACCGGTTGCCGGGGAATATCCTCTCTCCGCCTTGACCCCCTCGCAGCTTTCCTCGATGCCCAAGGCACCGAAGGCTCTGCCTCCGCTGCAATCGGTGCCCTCGTCACCCTCGCCTTGTGCGGAGCCATCTTCCTTCTTTGGATTCTGATTAGCTGGCCATCCTCACCCATTCCTATGCCTCCGGTTAGCCTCCACTTTCAACACCGATGAGAAAACACCATCGGAAAAACAAACCCATCAATCACCCGCAACCCCTGATAGATCCAGGGTTTGAAGTGGTCGGGCCGGCGGGATTCGAACCCGCGGCCTCCTCGTCCCGAATGTGGGGGCGTTTGGCTGCGGAACCGCTTAAATACAGGCGTTTTTCCAAGGTGGGTAAGTCGTTGTTTGAGCTAAGCTTCTCCGACAAATTTCGCTTTTAGCATACCTTTTTTAGCATACCTTTGAAGGTGAAGGGTAGAAATCCTTCATCAAGATCCAAAATCCGCCATGCCAAAAACAGCCGTTTCAGACCCAGCCGCGAAAGGGATCTACAAACAGAAACTGGGCTACTGGCTCAGGTACTCCCTCAATGGTGTTCAGCACCGGGTAAATCTCCAAACGCGGGATTTTCAGGAAGCCGTGGCGAAGGCGACCCGGCTTCGCGGAATGCCGGTTGCTGGCAAGACCGAGCGGATGGCCTGGAAAAGGGCAATCGCCTCATATATCGACGACAAAATCAAGGGCGTGAAGCCTCATCATCTTGCCGGGCGGCGCAGTGGGTCCTTTTCCCCTTCAACCGCTGACCGAACACGGGGAATTCTCGAAGTTTTTGCCACCCGAAGCGGGGCAAAATCACCACAGGAAGTCACGCAGAAACACCTCCAACGGTACTACGACGAGCGCCGGAAATCTTCCGAGGCCAGCGCGCAGTCGATCATCAATCGAGTACGGGCATTCCTCGAACACTTGAATTGTCGCCCCGGTCATGTGCAGTTCCCGAGCGGTGCGAAAAAAGAACGGAGGACCGTCACGATTTCGATCGAGGAGTCTAACCGGTGGATTTCGGACGCTCCCAACGACAAGCTTCGGTTTATTTTGTACTGCGGTTTTCATTGCGGATTGCGGAGGGGTGAGATCGTCCATGCACGACCAGCTTGGTTCGATCTCAGGCGCCGGGTTTTGACTGTTCCGGCCCGTGAGGATCAGAAGCTCTCCAATGGGCAGGTTTTCAAATGGCGGGCCAAAGACGGAGAGACTCGGGAGATTCCGCTCTCCGAGGAGTTTACTGCATTTCTGAGGAGCTACCTCGACCCTGATGCACTTTTTGTCCTGGAGCCGGACAAAAGTGGTGGGAAGGCCCGCTATCGATACGACCCTCGCCGGATTTTCGAAAACTACGTTTCAAAAATGGGCCGGGCGGATGCATTCTACCACGCCATGCGGCATTCGTTTATCAGCAATCTTTGCAACTCTGGGAACCACTCCATCACCGAGGTTGCGGCGTGGTCAGGAGATACAATCGAAGTTCTCGAAAAAAATTACTGGCACAAGACTACCCGAACTGGCGGGCTTGATTCGACAATGAAGGGAAAACGGCAGAGTGACGATCAAGCTTCCCTCGTGCAGCAGATCGCTCAGCGACTGGATCATCTGATCGAGGAGGGGATCATAGACAAGAGCGCGGCTAAAGAATTGTGGAAAGGTTTCGAGTCGGAGGAAGAGGAAAGAGGGATGAACGAACGGTGGGCTGCGGAGGAGGAATATCTACGGTAAACTTCCGGCTGAGATCGCTGCCTGCCCTGACTTGCTCATCACGCAATAGTCCCTACTCATTTAGGCGGCCAACTCAAATCCGACAGCTTGCCGCCAAGCTCGGCCAATATGAGTGTCAACTCGGTATCAGAGATGATGCGGCGGCCCATCTCAATATTGGAAATGGTGTCCTCTCCGACGTCCCAGCCCCGTAGTTGAAGGCGTGCTATGAGGATCTGGATGGTGATGCCACGGGATTCCCGCAGCACTCGCAGTTCCTGCCCATAAGTGTTCCTACTTTTCCCAATTTTCCCGCTTTTTCGCC